>NZ_WKEE01000020.1:0-79362 GCF_021605635.1 Stenotrophomonas sp. PA-6-5C | reverse complement strand
TTGCTGGGATTGATGATCGGTGCCGAGGGCGCGAGCGCATCAACGGTGACGCTGGCCGGGCCGCTGGTGTTGCCGGCCGGGTCCTGGGCCACCGCATTGATCACGGTGCCGTCAGCCAATGGCGTGCCTGGCGTGAAGCTCCAGTTGCCGCTGCCGTCGGCGGTGACCTGCCCGATCGGGTTGCCGCCGCCGTCAGTGAGAATCACGGTTGCACCCGCTTCGGCGGTGCCACTGATCTCTGTCCCGTTGCTCGGGTCGATTACCGGCGCCGCCGGAGCCAGACCATCGACGGTGATCACCGCCGGTGCACTGTCAGTGCCGCCAGGGCTGCGGGCCACCACATTGACCAACGTGCCGTCCGGCAGCGGTACTCCGGGGGTAAACGACCAGTTGCCGCTGCCGTCGGCGGTAACCTGGCCGATCGGATTGCCACCGCCGTCGGTAATGATGATTGTGTTGCCGGCGTCGGCGGTGCCACTGATGACCGAGCCATTGCTCGGGTCGACCTGCGGGATCGACGGCAACGACGCGTCGACCGTGGTGCTGCCGGGAGGGCTGGTATTGCCGGCCGCATCGGTCGCAGTGGCATTCACCACCGTGCCGTTGGCCAGTTGTACCGCTGGAGTGAACGTCCAGTTGCCACTGCCATCGGCAATGACCTGGCCGATCGGGTTGCCACTGCCATCAGTCAAGGTGACGCTGCTGTTCGCCTCGGCGGTACCGGTAAGCACATTGCCGTTGCTCGGATTGACCACCGGCACCGCTGGGGCAAGGGAATCCACTGTGGTGGTGGCCTGCGGACCGATGTTGCCCGCCGCGTCCTGGGCCACCGCGTTGACCACCGTGCCGTTGGCAAGCGGAGTCGCAGGTGTAAACGACCAGTTGCCGCTGCCATCGGCGACGACCTGACCGATCGGATTGCCGCTGCCGTCAGTCAGGATCACGGTTGCACCCGCTTCAGCGGTGCCGCTGATGGTCGCGCCGTTGCTGGGATCAACCACTGGTGCAGTAGGTGCCAGGGCGTCCACGGTGGTGGCAGCCTGCGGGCCGGTGTTGCCGGTGGAGTCGGTCGCCGTAGCGACGATCACCGTGCCATTGGCCAGCGGCGTGCCCGGGGTGAAGCTCCAGTTGCCACTGCCATCGGCAGTAACCTGACCGATCGGATTGCCGCTGCCATCGGTCAGGGTCACGGTCGCGCCGGCCTCGGCGGTACCGCTGATGACCGAGCCATTGCTCGCGTTGAGCACCGGTGCGGCAGGCGCACTGGCGTCGACCGTGACGGTGGCTGCCGGGCTGCTGTTGCCGGCGGCATCCTCAGCCACCACATTGACCACGGTGCCGTCAGCCAATGGCGTGCCTGGCGTGAAGCTCCAGTTGCCACTGCCATCGGCGGTGACCTGGCCGATCGGATTGCCACTGCCGTCGGTCAGGGTCACGGTGCTGCCCGGTTCGGCAGTGCCGCTCAGGCTGCTGCCGTTGCTCAGGTCGACGGTCGGCACGGCCGGCGGCACCGCATCCACGGTCGTGCTGCCCGGCCCGCTGCTGTTGCCTGCCGCATCGGTCGCAGTGGCATTGACCACCGTGCCGTCGGCCAACGGCGTGCCCGGCGTGAAGCTCCAGTTGCCACTGCCATCGGCGACGACCTGACCGATCGGGTTACCGCTGCCGTCAGTCAGGATCACGGTTGCACCCGCTTCAGCGGTGCCGCTGATGGTCGCGCCGTTGCTGGGATCAACCACCGGCGCAGCGGGTGCCAGGGCGTCCACCGTGGTGGCAGCCTGCGGGCCGGTGTTGCCGGTAGGGTCGGTCGCCGTAGCGACAATCACCGTGCCATTGGCCAGCGGCGTGCCCGGGGTGAAGCTCCAGTTGCCACTGCCATCGGCAGTAACCTGACCGATCGGATTGCCGCTGCCATCGGTCAGGGTCACGGTCGCGCCGGCCTCGGCGGTACCGCTGATGACCGAGCCATTGCTCGCGTTGAGCACCGGTGCGGCAGGCGCACTGGCGTCGACCGTGACGGTGGCTGCCGGGCTGCTGTTGCCGGCGGCATCCTCAGCCACCACATTGACCACGGTGCCGTCAGCCAATGGCGTGCCTGGCGTGAAGCTCCAGTTGCCACTGCCATCGGCGGTGACCTGGCCGATCGGATTGCCACTGCCGTCGGTCAGGGTCACGGTGCTGCCCGGTTCGGCAGTGCCGCTCAGGCTGCTGCCGTTGCTCAGGTCGACGGTCGGCACGGCCGGCGGCACCGCATCCACGGTCGTGCTGCCCGGCCCGCTGCTGTTGCCTGCCGCATCGGTCGCAGTGGCATTGACCACCGTGCCGTCGGCCAACGGCGTGCCCGGCGTGAAGCTCCAGTTGCCACTGCCATCGGCGACGACCTGACCGATCGGATTGCCGCTGCCGTCAGTCAGGATCACGGTTGCACCCGCTTCAGCGGTGCCGCTGATGGTCGCGCCGTTGCTGGGATCAACCACCGGCGCAGCGGGTGCCAGGGCGTCCACGGTGATCGAGGCCGTCGGGCTGTTGTTGCCTGCGCTGTCCTGGGCGATCGCGTTCACAACCGTGCCATCGGGCAGCGGCGTGGGCGGGGTAAAGCTCCAGTCGCCATTGGCATCGGCCACAGTCTGGCCGATCGGATTGCCATCGCCGTCGGTCAGCACGATGGTCAGCCCGGCGCCAGCCGTGCCGGAAATGATGCTGCCATTGCTGGCGTCCAGCAGCGGGGCATCCGGGTAGTCCGGCGCCTGCACCGACACCGGCGGACTGCTGTTGCCGGCCGGGTCGGTAACCACCACGCTGACGGTTTCACCATTGATCAGCGGCGGATCCAGCGGAAGCGTGAACTGGCCATCGCTGCCCACCACACCGGTGATGTCCGGTTGACCATCGCCGTTGGTATCCACACCCACGGTCGCGCCGGGTTCGCCATTGCCACTCACGCTGCTGCCGTCGTCGGCCACCACCACGTTGGTGGCAGCCGCAGGCGGCGTGGTATCCGGTGCGGTCACCTGCCCGGGTCCGCTCACGTTGCCAGCCGCATCGGCCAGGGTCACGGTGATCTGTTCGCCGTTCGTCAGCGGCGGCGACAGCGTGATGCTGAAGCGGCCGTCGGCGCCCACGGTGCCGGTTGCATCCGGTCGTCCGTCGCCGTTGCTGTCCACGCGCACGGTGGCGCCCGCTTCGCCGCGGCCGGTCAAGGTACGGCCATCCGCACTGACCGTCAGTGCGGTGGGTGCCGAAGGTGCAGTGGTGTCCGGCGGCGGTGGCGCGGGCGGCGGCGGGGACGTTCCACCGTCGCCATCACCCCCGCTGTTGGCCAGGGCTACCGCCGCACCCACTGCGGCAAGACCGCCAAGGATCATCGCGCCACTGACACCGCTGCCGGTGGTGGCAGCGCCGGCAGTGGTCATCGACTCGAATCCGGCCAGGGTTTCCTGCGGCAGGTAGCTCGCGACCAGAGGGCCATCACTGGCTGTTGCTGGCAGGTCAACGGCAACGAGCTTTTCCTCGTCGACCAGGAACAGTTGGCTCGGGGCCTGCCCGTCGACGTAGAAATTGGCGATGCGTACGTTTTCGCCGCTCTTGAGCTGGACCACCAGATCCTGGCCATCCTTCACGTAGCCCGCTACCTGGTCCGGGTCGATATCCAATGCGACGTCACTGCTCTGTCGCAGCACCACGACGTTGTTGGCGACGGTGGTGGCCGGGGTATCGGCGGTGATGGTTTCACTGACCGGAACAACCTTGACGCGGATAGCCATGGGACGGTCCTCTGATCAATGGGGCACCGCCATGCGCAGAACAACGACACGCACAGCGATGACGCTGGCACGGCAGTTCGATGGATGTCTGGGTGAAGTCGTCCGCAGCCTGCGCAGAGCGCGGCTGGTCGAACGGACCTTCAGGAAAGGCTTGGCAACCGGATGTGCGACGTGCGCGTCCGGCTATGCCACTGCAGCGGATTACGGTCTGGGTGCGTGGTCGAAATGCATGTACGACAATCCTCTTGTCTGGAGTCACCGAAGCGCGCGTGTAAGCGCGGTCAGGGCTGTCGGACGTCGACCATCATTTCCCCCGTCCGATGAAGTCGATTTACATGGGAGACAGGTGAACGCTGCATGGAAATTCCGTGTAGAGCGCGTGCAATAAGCAGACTTCACACCGGTTCTGTGATCTGCATCACCGCTCTAAGGAGCCCACAGCCAGGGTGCTGCGGCCCGGTGCCGACGATATTGCGCAGCGCACAAAAAGGGCGGGCGTGCGCGTGATATGCACGTCGCACCCCGCCCCGCCGGCTGCACAGGTCTGATTACGGCCCAGTACTGGTCGCTGACTCGGCATTCCACGCGGCGACCTTGGCCTTGGTGTCGGCCAGCATCCTGTCCAGCGCCGTGCGGTCGTATACATCGCCGCGCAGGATCACGCTGTCGATCTTTTCGGTGGCGGTGATGTCCTGCAGCGGGTTGGCGGTCAGCAGTACCAGATCGGCGGCCTTGCCCGTGGCGACACCGCCATAGCGCTGCATCTGGCCAAACCAGGCCGGGCCGGAGCGGGTCGCGGCGGACAGCGCCTGCGGTGCGCTCAGGCCTTCCTTCACGAACAGCTGCAACTCCTGGTGCAGGCCGATACCCGGGTAGTTGAACGAATTGAGGAAGCCCGCATCGGTGCCGGCGATGATCGTCACCCCCGCTTCCTGCAACAACGGCAGCACTGCGGCCACCTGGTGGTACTGCGCATGGCGCGCCTCGATCTGCGCCGGCGTCGCCTTTGCAGCTCGCTCCACGCGCCAGGTATAGGTCGCACGCAGGCCCGGGCCGATGTAAGCCAGATAGGGGTCGTTGGCGTGGTCGTCCTGGTCGAGGAAGTCGAGGATACGGCCACCATTGAGCGTCGGCGTCACGAACACGCCGCGCTTGGCGAAATCACGATAGGCATGCAGCGCGGTTTCGCGATCGAAGCTGGCGTCGAGCCGGCGGTTGGCCTCGGCGCGGTCGATGCGCCCGGCGCCGAAATCGGCGGCGATCTGCGCTTCATCCTTGCTGCCCGCCTTGAAGGCATAGTCCAGATGTTCGATCGAGGCCAGGCCTGCATCCACTGCCTGTTCCACCGTCAACGCCATCGGAATATGGCCTGAGGCCTTGAAACCCGCCTTGCGCGCGGCGCTGGCCGAGTACAGGAACAGGTCCGGGGTCAGCGTGCTGTCGGTGATCTTCACGAAGTCGACCTTGTCGTGCTGCAGGCGCTCGATCGCCTTGTCCGCGTCGGCCTTGCTGCCCACCTCGATCGTGCCCTTCCAGACCGGCTTGATGCCTTCGATCTTCGCACCGGACGTCAGCAGGCGCGGACCGAACAGCGTGCCGTTGGCGATTTCGCCGCGCCACTGCAGCACCTGCTGCGGAAGATCCCCGGAGCAGTCACGGATCGTGGTGATGCCATGGGCGATGTACAGCGGCAGCAGCGCCTTGTTCTCCTCCACCAGCGCCGGGCCGCCGCCGAAGTGCACGTGCATGTCCCACAGGCCCGGAATCAGGTACTTGCCCTTGGCGTCGATCTGGCGGCTGGTACTCCACTGGCTGCGCACCTGCGCATCGGGGCCAACTGCGACGATGTCCTCGCCACGGATGACCACGCTCTGCCTGGGCACGCTGCGTGCGTGCTCGACATCGACCACCGTGGCGTTGCGGATCAGCAGATCGGCGCGTTCGGCGGCAGACGCCGACAGCGGTGCAACGGCAAGAAGGATGGCAAGGGACAACGGACGGGAACGGAACATGGAGAGCATCCTGGTGGGCACGGCAGCGTGCGGGTGGAAGGAGCGGTTGTCAGCGCGTCGCGCCGTGCTGGCGCAGCAGGGTTTCGATGTTGGGGTAGCCGCGTTGCCGGGCATGCGCCAGCGGCGTTACGCCGTCGCCATCGGCAAGCTCGGGGTTGGCACCGGCCTCCAGCAGCAGCTGCACGATCTGCACGTGGCGCGCGCCGCCATCGCCGAGCAGGATCGCCTCCAGCAGCGCAGTCCAGTGCAGGCGATTGACATGGTCCACCGCCACGCCGGCGCGCAGCAGCGTACGCACGGTGGCGACATGACCGCGTTCGGCGGCAGGAATCAGCGCGGTACCGCCATAGCGGTTGGTGCTGCGCAGGTCTGCACCGTGCGCGAGCGTCAGCGCCAGGATCTCATCCAGGCCGCGCGCGCCGGCGTACAGGTAGGCGCTGTCCTGCATCGTGTCCTTGGCATTGACGTCGGCGCCGGCCTCGATCAGCTCACGCGCCGCGTCCACGTTGTTGCCGTGGGTGGCCAGCAGCAGCGGCGTGCGGCCCTGGCCGTCACGGGCTTCCAGATCGGCACCCGCGTCCAGTGCCTCGCGCACGGCCTCGACATCGCCGCGCCCGGCGGCATCGCGCAGCTGCGCATCGGCGTCGCTTCGGGAAGTCGCCGTGCACGCCGGGATCACCATGACCAACAGACACAACAACAGCATGCGAGCCAATGCCGAACGGCGCTGCCGGGAGCGAGGGTGGTGCATCGTGACTCTCCTCATGCGCGATGGCGCCGGCCATTGCCGGCCCCTGCCCTGCATGGTAGAAGTCGGCACGGGTATCCAGAAGTGAAATGTTCAAATGCAAGACAGTGCCAAATCGAATAGAACAGTGTTCGAACTGGACCTGCTGCGGGCCTTGGTGATGGTCGCCGACTGCGGAAGCTTCACCACGGCGGCCACCCGCCTGCATTCCACCCAGTCCACGGTCAGCCAGAAGGTGCGGCGGCTGGAGGAACTGGCCGGGCATCGCCTGCTCGAGCGCGGCCACCGCGACGTGCATCCCACCGATGCCGGGCACACCCTGCTGGGCTATGCCCGGCGCATGCTGGATCTGAACGAGGAGCTGGCCCAGGCCTTGGCCGGCGCCACCGTGGAGACCGCGGTGCGCATCGGTGTGCCGGAGGACTTCGTCAACGCACAGACCACGCGCATGCTCGCTGCCTTCAGCCGCCGCCACCCGCAGGTCAAGCTGGAAATCAGCAGCGGCCTCAGCCGTGATCTGGCCCATGGCTTTGATCATGGCGAGCTGGACCTGGTGCTGGTCAAGCAGCGCCGCAACACCCGCCAGGCCGTGCATTGCCGGCGCGAACCGATGCACTGGATCGACAGCCTGCGCAGCAGCAGCCTGCAGCAGGACCCGCTGCCACTGGTCACCTTCCCGCCGCGTGGGCTGTACCGCGACGAGATGATCCAGGCCGTCGAAGCCCTTGGCCTGCGCTGGCGTATCGCGTTCACCAGTTCCTCGCTGAGCGGCATCCAGGGCGCGGTGGCCGACGGCATCGGCATCAGCCTGCTGCCACGTCGCGCGGTCAATCGCGAACACCGCATCATCGATGGCGAGCGCGAGCTGCCGGTGGTCGACAACTACGAGATCGGCCTGCTGCATCGCGCCGATGCCGATGATGCGGTGCGTGCGCTGGCCGCTGAACTCTGGCGGCAGGTGCAGCGCGAGCCGGAGTGAAAGGTTGGCAGGGCTGCGCCCTGCACTCACGGGTAGTGCCGGCCGCTGGCCGGCAACCTCAACAGCCGAAGCAACAACAGCAACAGCAGGCTTCCTGAGGGATGGCGGGGTGGGTCCGGTGGCAGGGGCCGCTGCAAGTACGTCCATGTAAGCTCGGTCGCCGCATCCATGCGGCTCACGCCCCTGCCACCGGACCCACCCCGCCTTCGATAGATTCCCGCGATCTGTGGGAATGGCATGGCCTGCTCTTGGTGGGTGTCGACCTTGGTCGACACGTAGATCCACGCCATGCGTGGATGCTCTTCGACCAGATATCGAAATATTCGATTTCGATGGAGATTCATCCAGCATGGGATGGGTCCATCAGACACCAGAAAACTGTCGAAGGTGGGGCGGTGTCGGATTGCGGGGTGTCCGCGGCATGGGCCCGAGGCATGCCTCGGGCGGGTTGGGCAGGATGCCCAACCCCGGTCTTGCCGTGTGCGCAGGACAGCGCACACGAGCAAGCCGCGGCCAAGCCTACAAGGACGTACTTGCGGCGTCCCCGCAATCCGACACCGCCCCGCCATCCCACGGAACCCAGCTGTTGCCGTTGCTTCGGCTGTTGCCGTTGCCGTTGCTGTTGCTGTTGCTGTTGCTGAGGTTGCCGGCCAGCGGCCGGCACTACCAATGGGTGCCGGGCGCAGCCCGGCCGCTACAGCCAGCGCCCGGCGACCACCACGCGTCGCTCGCCCGGCACTGCAGCCACCGCCGCCGGGCCATGGTCGGCACGCACCGCCACGAACGTGGCCGGAAGACCATCTGCAATGCCGTACTGTGGCAACCCGACCACCTCCGCCGCATGGGTGGTGACCATGTCCAACGCCAGCATCAGGTCCGCATCGGTGTAGAAGCCCGATCGATAGCCCAGCAGCATCGCCCGCTGCAGCAGGTCGCCATTGCCATAGGGCCACCAGCAGTCGCGGATGTTGTCGTTGCCGGCAAACACGCGTACACCCGCGTCGTGCAGTGCGCGCAACGGCGGGAACGGATGGTCGCCCGGCGCGTTGCTCATGATCGCCACGCCTGCGGCAGCCAACGCCTCACCCACCTGCAGCGCCCGCGCCAATGGCACCTCGCCCAGCGCATAAGCGTGACTGACCGCCACCCTGCCCTGCAGGCCCGCCGCGCGCGTGCGCGCAGCGATCCGCAGCAGCTGCGCCAGCCCGGTCTCGCCCGGCTCGTGCAGATGGATGTCCAGGCGCACGCCATAGCGCTCGGCCAGCCCGAACAACAACGCAAGCTGGCCGTCCGCATCCCCGTCCAGCGTGCTCGGGTCGATGCCACCCAGTACTTCCACGCCTGCGGCGATCGCCTGCTCCAGTACCGCCGCCGTACCCGGGCACGACATCACCCCCGCCTGCGGGAACGCCACCAGCTGGATGCGCATGATGTCGGCACAGCGCAGCGCCGCCTCGCGCACGGCGTGCAGATGCTGCAGGCCGGTACTGCCATCGATGTCGACGTGGCAACGCATCGCCACCGTACCGAATCCGCTGCACTGGCGGATCAGCGCCTCGGCACGGTCCGCCATCGGTGCAGCGGCAGCAATCGCGGTCTTTTCCACTGCCAGGCGCTCGCGCAGGCTGTTCACCGGCTGATGCGGATGCCAGCGGTCGCCGACGAAGCTCTTGTCCAGATGGATATGGCCGTCGACCAGGCCCGGCAGGACAGTAAAGCCGGTCAGGTCGACGCTTTCGGCTCCCTCCGGTGCGGCATCGTCGCCATTGATGCCGACGAAACGGCCATCACGGACGTGGAAATGCAGTGGGGTACCGTCGCGATCGACGCCACCATGGACGAACTGCAGGGTCATCTGGATCTCCCGGAAAGCCAACACTGGCGCCATCCTGCACGGCGCCGCTGCCATCGGCCAACGAAATATCTGCATGCCATGCATTCACCGGCACGATGAATCCCGCCCGCGACCCTGCGCCGCAGGGACGCCGGATACACGCCTGAACGGGTAACATGGGCGCCTGTTTCCGCTGTGATGCCGCATGGGCCCGTCCGACCGCCACGATCGTCTTCGCCGCTGGCAGGCCGCGTCCCTGCTGGCCGCCGCCCCGATCGCCAGCCTGTCCGCCACCGATGCCAGCGCCAGCGCGCCCCTGCAGGCGCCGCCGGGCCAGCAGCGGATCGCCTCGGCCGCGCTGGTCGAGGTGCTGCACCAGCGCGTGCTGGCCGGCCAGAGCGCTACCGCCACCCTCGAAAGCTGGTGCGCCGAGCACGGCCTGGCCGAGCAGGCCCGGGTTCGTGCCGTGCGTGTGCATGGCCAGGACAAGACCGCGCCGGCCGACGTGCTGCAGGCCCTGGGCGCCACTGCCTCCACACCGCTGCGTTACCGCCGCGTGCAGCTGGCCTGCGGCAGCCGCGTGCTGTCCGAGGCCGACAACTGGTACCTGCCCGACCATCTCAGCCCGGCCATGAACCAGGTGCTCGACACCACCGATGAGCCGTTCGGCCGCGTGGTCGGTCCGCTCGGCTTCCAGCGCCAGACCCTCACCGACCAGACCTTCTGGCCGCCACGCAGCGAAGCCGACCGTGGCGTGATCCTGGAAGTGCGCGCTCTGCTGCGCGATCGCCAGCAACAGCCTTTCAGCTACGTCATCGAGTCGTACCTGGTGCAGGCACTGCCGTAGCGTTTCGTCGGCCCAGCATGCCTTCGCCTACTGGGTGGTGATGCCGTTTGCAGCCGGATCGGCGGAGAACACGAAGCGGCCCGAATGCAGGTTCCGGCCCAGGGTGTACTCGGCCGTTGCGAATGCATAGACGGGGGGCGTATTGCCGTCACCGAAGGAGCGCGCCCAAGCGCTGAAGCCGTCGTCGGTCCGGCTGCGGATCTCGCCCAGGCACAGGCTGTAGCCGCACGCGAACGAGACAAGGTCCGTATTTCCGTCCAGTGCGGCGGTCACCGCTGACCTGTACAGCGCGGTCAGATCCTGCGCTTCCGGGTTGCGTGCCACGTCCTGCTCGAACTGGCCGACCGCCTGTGCGAATGCTTTGTTCGAGCCGACCACCGCCTGGAATCTTTCGACGGACATCGCCCCCTCGCTCAACAGGCTCCTTTCGCCAGAGAGGAAAGCCGCACTCGATTGAGTGGCCGCCGGAGCAACGACTGCAGGCCCTGGCGAAGCGGCGGCAGTGCCGGCGGATGTCGCAGCGGAACGTGCCGGTGTCGCTGTCTCAACCCGGTCGGCGGGCGCCATCGTGGCATCCTTGGCAGCGACAGCAGGTGCTTCTTCCTTGCTGCTGCAGCCCGCAACTGCAAGTACCACAACCATCAGATGACGAACGTCCATGCGCTGTTTCCTCCCTGGTGACCTTGTGAGCATGCCACTCCATGGCGCTGGAAGCGAAGTGCCAGATAGAGAAAAGCCCGGCAATGCCGGGCCTTTCGTTTTGCGCTTCGATCAACGGAACCGGTAATCCAGCTCCACCCAGAACTGACGGCCATACGGGTCGTAGTTGCCGACCGGATAGAACGGCCAGCCACCCCCATTCCTGTCCGCCGGCGGCCGGCTGTCGCGGAGGTTGTTGACGATCACACCCAGTGTCAGGTTCTCGCCGAACTGGCGGAACACACTGGCGTTGTAGGTCATGTACGGCGCGATGCGGCCACTGCCATCACTCTTCGGCAACGAGCCATAGCGGTTGCCATAGATCGTCGCGGTCCAGTCACCCTGGTTCCAGGTGATGCTGCCATTGGCCTTGCTCCGCCACTGCCAGTCATCCAGCGAATTGCGGATGTCGCGCACTTCGTCATCGGCAAACTGCTTGTACTCGTGCTCCAGCACCAGGGTGTAGGCCAGACGCGTGGTGAAGCGGCCATAGCGGCCCGCATCGAAGCGCCAGTTGCCCTTCAGGTCGACGCCACGCACCGATTCCGATGCCGCATTGATCGGGTTGATCAACACGCGGGTCACCTGGTCCGGCTGCACGGTGGCATTGGAGGGGTTGCGGATCACCCGCGACAGCGCGTCCTGGCACAGTGGCGAGCCGATGTCGCGTGCTTCGCCGCCGAGGGTACGACCCAGCCGGCAGTCGGCTTCATCGCGCAGGATGCGGCTGGTGTCGAGGCTGGTCACCTCGTTGTCGATGCGGATGTCGTAGTAGTCCGCACTGAAATCCAGCCCGGACAGCGGCGACCAGACCACGCCGAAGCCATACGACTTGGCCGACTCCGGCTGCAGCTGCGGGTTGGCGCGGTTGCTGTAGTCGATCGACAGGCCGTTGTAGTCGCAGTTGTCGTACGACTGGCCGGCGGTGCGGCAACGCCAGTAGTCGGTCATGCCCGGGTTGTAGCCACGGGTCTCGGTGGCGAACACATAGTTCATGTCCGGCGCACGGAAGCTGGTGGCTGCTGTGCCACGGATCAGCAGGCTTTCGATCGGACGGAATTCGACACCGAAGCTCCACGTTGCCTTGCCGAGATGCTCGCCACCGGCGCGGTACTGGTCGTAGCGGCCTGCCAGGGTGGTGGTCAGCGACTGCAGCAACGGCAACTGCAGTTCAACACCCGCCGCATAGCGGTCACGTTCGCCACCGGCGCCGATGCCGGCGCTGGTGTTCCAGAACTCGCCGGTTCCCAGGCGTGGGTCCGGGCGGTTGCGGTAACCCTGGCTGCCCGCTTCGACCACCGCGGCCAACGCGGCATCGCCCCCCGGCAATGCAAACAGGCGACCATTGACCGTCGCGCTGAAGGTCTGCAGCCACGCAGCGTTACGGCTTTCCTGGTAGTCGGACAGGCGACCGTACTCATCGGGTGTCAGCGGCCGGAAAAGACGCGACGGATCCGGCACGTAGACCTCCACGCCGTTGCGTACACCCAGCTGCGGACCGAGCAGGTACTCGTTGATACCGGCCAGCAACACCGGCCGGCGCGTACGGTTCTCGTAGCGCGAGCGGCTGTAGACCGCCTCGTAGTCCCAGCCGCTGTCACCGAACTGGCCACGCGCACCGACATTGAACGACCACGAGTTCTCCAGGAAACGGTTGGCGTTGCGTGGCAGGCCGCCGATTTCCTCTGGCGCGAAGCGGCGGTACCAGCTTTCCAGGTTGCCCGTATTCTGGTTGTAGAAATAGTTGCGTGACGAGGTCCAGGTGGGCGCGCGCGTGTTGTTGTGGATCCGTGCGCTGCCCACAGCGACATCGGCGAACAGGTCGGTGGTGTCGTTGACGTGGAACGTCAGCAGACCGTAGCCGTTGAGGTTGCGCTTCTCGGTCTGCACGGTCCAGTAGCTGGCAGCGGCTTCGTTGCTGCCGCAGTACGCGCCCTGGCGAGGGTTGTTGGCGCGGAACACGCTGCCGCCGTAGATGGCCGAGGCCGCATCGCAACCGGCAACGCCCGGATCGATGTTGCGACCGGTGGCGGCGTTGCGACGATAGGCGACGGCCGTCGGCTGCGGCGCCTTGCCGGTGGGATCATCGTCCAGCGAATCCATGAAGTCGCGCTGCCGCGCGTGGATCGCCTTGCGCACATCCAGTTCGAAGCCGAACAGGCCTTCCCAGCGTTCGCCCGAGCTGCCGCCCACCACCTGCACGCGCTGGTTGTCACCACCACCCTGCTGGGTGCCGCCGGCACGCACGTTGACGTCCACGCCGTCGAAACGGTCCTTGAGGATGATGTTGACCACGCCGGCGATCGCATCGGAGCCGTACACCGCCGATGCGCCTGCGGCCAGCACCTCGATGCGCTCGATCAACGCACTGGGGATGTTGGCCAGGTTGACCACGTTCACCGAGCCCTCGTAGGCCAGTGGATAGTCGGCCTGGCGGCGTCCATTGACCAGCACCAGCGTGCGGTTCGGGCCCAGGCCACGCAGGTTGATGGTGTTCGCCGCCGGGGTGAAGGTATTGCCGAAGTCCTCGCCCTGCACGTTGCCGGTGTTTTCAGTGAGCGCGCTCAACGCATCGAATGCGTTGCGGTAGCCCTGTGCATCGATCTGCTCGCGGCTGATCACCGTGACCGGCGATGGCCCCTCGACGCTGGCACGCGGGATGCGCGAGCCGGTGACCTTCACTTCCTGCAATGAGGTGGGTGCGCTTTCCTGCGCGAAGGCCGGCAACGAGACCAGCATCAGGGACGACAAGGCAAGCACCAGCGGACGCGGGCGCAGCGCCAGGGAAGAGGCGGACATGGGCTTCCTGGGGGAGTTGGGCGGGTGGTCCGGGGCGCTGGCGTCTGTGCGCGCATAACGATCCCGTAACGAAAGTGTCCTGAACGGATGGTTGCAACGGAAATGACCAGGCCTGATGGCCTTATGCCTGAACCGAATCAGACCGCAGGTGTCGGCAACACCGTGTTTGCAACTTCTTTCATTGTTCCAGTTCGCCCAGGTGCGGCATCGTCCCACGCCATGAACCGGTATTTCCCTGCTTCCCTGCCGCCGCTTCGGCCCGTGCTGCGCCGGCACCTCCTGCTGCTACAGCACGGGCCTGTCGTGCTGCGCCCTCTGCAGCGCTCAGACCTCGTGACCTGGCGTCGCCACTATCGGCAGGTTGAACGCGCCTGCGACCTGCCCCCCCACATCGATGCCGAAGCCCGCTTCCTCTGCGGTGTGCAGCGTTCGCAGCTGCAGCACGACAACGATCATCTGCTGCTCGGCACCTTCGACGCCGAGGGTGAGCTGCTTGACCAGCTGGACCTGCGCCTGCATTGCGCGCATGCACGCAGCGTCGAACTGCGCTGGCTGCATGCAGCAGGCTGTCCTCGACAGCGGCAGCTGCACCCTTCGTTGCAGGCGCTGTGCACGTTCCTGTTCGAACAGGTGGGGATCCGTCGCTTGTTCGTCCTGCTGCCGCCCGATGCAGGCAGCGAACTGGTCGCTACCCTGCAGGCGATCGGCTTCCAGCGCGAAGGCCTGCTGCGCGACCACCATCTGGATGCCGAGGGCTGGCAGGACCGCCAGCTGTACGCCCTGACTGCCCCCATCTGGCTGCAGCGGCAGTCAGCGGGAAACTAGCGTACCCGCTCCAGCGAAGCGTCCGCGCCGGTCACCACGCTGCAGGCATGGTCCTGCAGCTCCTCGGCGCTGGCGTCGTTGCCACTGTCCGGGTCCAGCTGCGTGGCCAGCAGGATGAAGCCGGGCGCGCCGTGCACGTCGTCGTGCCCCGCCACCAGCAGACTCCATTGGCCAACCTTGTCCACACCGCTCAGGCCATAGGCCAGCAGGTTGAGCGGATTGGCAGTCAGCGCTTCGCCGGGCAGCAGCCGCGCCTGGTACTGATGGCCGCGCAGCAGCACCGGCAGCGGTGCCCACTGCGTGCCGAGGGTCGCGCGATTGTCTTCCAGCGCCTGCAGCACGTCAGCGCGCAGGCAGTCGACGTGGATGTGCAGCTGGTGCTGCGAACGGCCATGCGGCGAATTCAATGCCAGGCTGGCGACGCTGCGCGGCAGCGGCTGGCCCAGCGCCTGTTCGGTGCGCGTGCGGGCCTGCCAGGCGGCGGCGAAGTAATTGGGTGCGCCACGCCGGTACAGTGCAGGGCTTTCGATGCCGCTGACCTTGTCCAGCGGCATCAGCAGGAACTGATAGTGGCCGTGCGCATCCTTGACCAGCACATCGCGGTGGTCAACGGCAGGGCGCACCTGCAGGCAATCGCCGCGTGGCGACTGTGCGCCCTGGCAATCACGCTCGATCAGGCGCCACAGCGCATCCGAATGCGCCGGCGGCGGCGCGGGGGGGGCGCTGGCACAACCGGCCAGCAACATCAGGGGCAGCAGCAGAAATCGCACGGCAACAACTCGCGGAATCAGGCGCGACAGGCAGCGCCGCGCGCCATTCTAGCCAGTGGGATGTGGCAATCAGTAGGTGCCGAACGGCACTTCAACCACGACCGGTGCACCCGTAGGCAGCACCTGCAGGGTATAGCGGTCCAGTGCGCCATCGTCATCGGCCAGCGGCTGGCGATGGAACTGCAGGCGATAATGGGCTTCGCCCAGGCGCACCTCGCTGCCGTCGGCGCCCAGCGCGGCAGCGTCGGGCAGCAGCAGCCCGCCCAGATCGCTGTAGGCCCCGGCAACATCAGCGAAACCATAGTCGGCCAGTTCATCCACCCGCTGCATCGCATAGACATGCGGCAGGTACGGGCGCGCCGGGCTGCGGCCATTGCTCAGATCGGTCACCCCGGCCTGCGGCAGGTGGTACTGCTCGCGCAGCGCGGCAACACCCAGCGACTCGCTGGCCACCTGCAGGCAGCACACCGTGCGCTTGCCTTCACGGTCGAGGATCGCGAAGCGATCACCACGGGTTGCGGCCTGCGGCAGCATCGCGAACGCCAGATTGCGCTGCGCCGGCTCGTAACCGGCTTCGGTCTGCAGGTTGCGCCAGCCACCAAACACCGGGGTTTCGGCAGCGGGCGCTGCGACCGGCTCGGCGGCCATGGCTGCCACTGCCATGCAAAGCAGGGACAGCACTGCCACCACCTTCACTGCGTTCTGCCTGCCACGCACACTGCCTGCCGTCATACCCGATCCAACACCTGCACCGGACTGGCCCGGTCTGCCCGCCGGCACGCTGCCGGCAACGCCGGCCACTATGCAGTGCGGCGGCCGCGCGGGCAATGACCCGAACGCTGCCGGGTTTCGCGCGGTCAGTGCTATCGTGCCGCCAATCCCCTGCGCAGGAGCGCCCGCATGACCATCCGCCTGACTCTGTTGCTGCCCGCCTCGGCCTTGTTGCTGTCGGCCTGTGTCAGCACTCCCGGCCCGGAGGTCAAGGGCAGTGGCCGCTGCGATGCCAGCCAGCTGGGCTGGGCCATCGGCCAGCCGGCCAACGAGCCGAACATCCGCCGCCTGTCCAGCGAAAGCGGCGCCGGCATGGTCAATCCCATCGGTCCGGCCACCATCACCACCAAGGACATCCGCCAGGACCGCCTGCGCGTGTTCGTGGACAAGGACAACATCATCACCGCCACCCGCTGCGAGTAAACGCGCCAGCGTCGTCGCGTGGAGCCGGGCACCTGCCCGGCTCCATGGTTCAAGGCTCGGTGTAGCCCGAGCACTCCGGCAGTGGCTGATCCGGCTGGTAAGCCCCTGAGGTGAAGCGGAAGACGCGCGTGTAGCTGCACTCCGCATCCTGCTCGGTGCGCAGATCCTTCTTCTTCAACTTTCCTTTGGCCAGCGAGTCCCGCTGCGGCGATACCCCGGCCGGATAGTTGCTGGCCTCGGTGCGGTAGCGCAGTACGGGCATGCCCTGCCCTTCGCTCGCCAGCGCAAGTTCCGCCTCGAAACTGTACTCGTCGTGGCAGGCACCGGCGCGCTGATCGAAATCGCGCTCGCTGAAGCACGCCCGGATCATCTTGTTGGCCGACCACGCAACGGACAGCACGTCGGCGTCCACCTGGACGCCATCATCGAGATGACGGATGCGCGCCAGTTGCAGGGTCGATGCGCTGGCACCGCCACCGGAATACATCGCGCGGGCCTCCAGCAGGCCGCCGACGAGCACGTTCTGCAGTGCCGCCTGTTGCGGATCGGCCACGGCCTGGCCTGCACCCGCGCCGGGGGCCAGGCGCACGATGAAGGGCCAGACCCGCAGGTCACCATCGTCAACCACGTTGATGGGAACGTGGCGCATGCTTGGTTCGGCTGCATCACCCCCACGCTCGGCGACTTCCAGCGCTGCCGGCTGGTCTTCGCCCGCTGCAGGCAGTGCCCGCACGCACCACTGGCCATCGGCAGTGCAGTAGCGCTCGGGGTCGTCCGCTCCCTGCTCGCCCTGCAGCAATAGTGCCTCCAACCGGTTGCCTGCAGCATCGTGTTGAACGGGTGCGACGTCCGCCGCTGCCGGCAGCGACGATGCCAGCAGCAGGGCGGACAGCACGGCGTAAGCAATACGCGTGGAATTCATGATCATCCTGTGCGCGCCGGCACTTCCTTGCGAGGGGCCGATGGTAGCGCAGGCGCCGCGTCGCGGCTCAGTGCCCGTCGCAGTCGCAGCCACCCCACCCTTTCGCCTTCGACGTCTGGCCGATGCCGGGGTTGAAGGTATTGCTCGGGTCCAGCGTGCGGTAGAAGCCGGCCAGCGCCGGCTTGGCCGGATACAGGTGGCCGACGTTGTGCTCGGCCGGGTACTCGGCACCGCGCTGGTCCAGCAACGCCCACATCGCATGCTCGATGGCCATCGGGTCTTCACCCTTGCGCGCGATGTAGTCCTGGTGGAAGACGTGGCACAGGAAGTGGCCGTAGTACAGCTTGTGCAGCAGGCGGCCATCGATATCAGCCGGCAACTGCTCGAACCAGTCGGCGTCATCGCGGCGCAGCGCGATGTCCAGCGCGACGATGTCCTGCACCTGCCCGCGGTGCACTTCGCGATAACGCACGGCGGCACCGGCCACGGCGAAGCGATGCAGGAACGCCTTGCGTCCTTCGTCCGCCGTGCAGTGGAAGTACCCGCCTTCATGATCGTTGAAGAAGCTGCGCAGCCACGCCTCGGTGGCGGCCGCATCCTGTGCGGAAACCTTCAGCAGCAGGTGATGCTCGTAACGCTGGCGGAACTCGCCCATGCGCTTGGGCAGGTGCGAAGGCAGCAGACCGGTCAGCGCCTGCATCACCCGATCGGTGATGCCGCAAAGGCCAAGCCGTTCGAACCAGCCATCGACCCGGCTCTTCAGCGCGAATGCGGCCGGTACGCGCGCGGTGCCGAGCTTGTCGATCAGCAGGAAACTGTCCTTGCCGTAGCGCTCACCGATGTCATAGGCATCACGGTGGATGTACTCGCCGGCGATCGGCAGGCGCTCGAAGCCGGTCAGCAGCTGGCGGCGGATCGCGGTCAGGCTGTCGGTGCGGTTGCTGCCGATATAGAAGACCTCGGCGGCCTCCTTCTCGAAGGTATCCAGGCGCACGGCGAACACCGCCAGCTTGCCGGCAGATCCGGCTGCCTCGAAATGACGGCTGGGATCGGCATTGAAGCGTGCAGGGGTATCGGCATCGACCTTGCGCACTTCCTCGGCGTAACGCGGATCGGAGGCAGCACGGCCATCCCCATTGCTGACGTCTGCAGCGCGGTAGTCACCGTCCTGCAGACGCTGCAGGATCTGCTCGGGCGTATCGCCCAGCGCGATGCCCAGATGGTTGACCAGCTGTAGTTCGCCCTGTGCATCAACCTGCGCATACAACGCCAGCTCGGTGTAGGCAGGGCCACGGCGCACCAGCGCGCCACCGGAGTTGTTGCAGATGCCGCCCAGCACCGAGGCGCCGATGCACGACGAGCCGATCACCGAGTGCGGCTCGCGGCCGAGGGGTGCCAGCGTCTGCTCCAACTGGTCCAGCGTCGCGCCGGGCAGGCATAGCACCTGGCGGCCTTCGTTCAACAGCTGGATGCCGGTCAGGCGCAGGGTACTGACCAGCACGATCGGCCGGCCGTAGTCATCGCCATCTGGGGTGGAACCGCCGGTCAGGCCAGTGTTGGCTGCCTGCAGGATGATCGCCGCGCCCCCCTGCACCGCCGCCTGCAGCACGTGCCACAGCTGCAGCAGCGTACCCGGGCGTACTACCGCCAATACCGGGCCGTCACCGAAACGATAGCCGCGACGGAAGCGGCGGGTGGCCTTGTCGCCGGCCAGTACGTGGCGGTCCCCCACCGCCGCGCGCAACCGCGCCAGCACCGTGTTGCGATCACTCATGGCAGGCGCACCAGCGAATCACGGCCGATGTCAGCAATGCGGTGCGCGCCGGTCAGGGTCATCGCCACGCGCATTTCCTTGGCGATCAGGTCCAGCAGGTTGGCCACGCCGGCCTCGCCCTGCGCGGCAAGCGCATAAACGAACGCGCGACCCAGCAGCACGGTATCGGCGCCCAACGCCAGCATGCGCACCACGTCCAGCCCGGTGCGGATGCCGGAATCGGCAAGGATCTTCAGGTCGCCCTGCACCGCATCGGCAATGGCAGGCAAGGCGCGTGCGGTGGACAGCACACCATCCAGCTGGCGGCCGCCATGGTTGGAAACCACGATTCCATCGGCACCGAAGGCGACCGCGTCACGCGCATCGTCGGGGTCGAGAATGCCCTTGATCACCATCGGGCCCTTCCAGAATTCGCGGATCCACTCCAGGTCCTTCCACGAAATGGACGGATCGAAGTTGCTGCCCAGCCAGCCGATGTAGTCCTCCAGCCCGGTCGGGTTGCCGCGATAGGTGGAGATGTTGCCGAGGTCATGCGGGCGTCCGCGCAGGCCCACGTCCCACGCCCAGCGCGGATGGGTGATGGCCTGGCCGATGCGACGCATTGCAGCATTCGGACCACTCATGCCCGAGTGCGCGTCACGATAACGCGCGCCCGGCACCGGCATGTCGACCGTGAACACCAGGGTGGTCACACCCGCCGCCTGCGCGCGCTCCAGCGCATTGCGCATGAAACCACGGTCGCGCAGCACGTACAGCTGGAACCACATCGGCCGCTGGATCGCTGGCGCGACTTCTTCGATCGGGCACACCGACACGGTGGACAGCGTGAACGGGATGCCACGGCTGTCGGCCGCGCGCGCCGCCTGTACCTCGCCACGGCGGGCATACATGCCGGTCAGGCCGACCGGGGCCAGCGCCACCGGCATCGCCAGCTTCTCGCCGAACAGCTCGGTCTCCAGGCTCAGGTCGGACATGTTGCGCAGGATGCGCTGGCGCAGCGCGATGTCGGACAGGTCGGACACGTTGCGCTTCAGCGTGTGCTCGGCATACGCGCCGCCATCGATGTAGTGGAACAGGAACGGCGGCAACCGACGTTCGGCTGCTGCACGGTAATCGGTGGAGGCGGAAATGATCATGGGGTCAACCGTGTGGGGAAGGCAGGCGCGAGGCGCGCGTACGCCGGGCTTCGTTGTCGTCGAGGGTGCGCAGCGTGGTGTGCACGAACTCGAGGTGGGCATGCGCGGCGGCGCGCGCACGTTCGGGGTCGCCGGCCAGCACCGCATCCATCATTTCGCGGTGCTGGTCGGACAATGGCGAGAACGTCCTGGCCGAGGTGTACAGCTTTTCCCGGCTCTGCGAGATGTTGGTCTGCAGCAGCTCGAACAACCCGCGCATCACCTGCAGCAGCACCAGATTGTGCGACGCCTCGGCGATGGACAGGTGGAAGGCCGCATCCGCCTCGGCTTCGCCGGTAGGGTCATCCTTGCCATGCGCGTCCATCATGGTCTGGAACGCCTGGGCGATACGCGCACGGTCCTCGTCGGTAGCGCGCAGCGCCGCGTGCCAGGCCGTGGCGCCTTCCAGCGCGTGGCGGATTTCCAGCACGTCGAAGCGGTATTCCGGGTCGCCCTGGAACAGCGGCAGGTATGGCACCAGGGGCTCATCCAGCGCCTGCCGTGCCCGTGCGGCGGGCTCGCTCACATAGGTGCCACCACCCACGCGTGCGGTCAGCAGACCGTGGCTGGCCAGCTGCGCGATGGCCTCGCGCAGCGCGGTGCGCGAGACCCCCAGCTGAACCGCCAGCGTGCGCTCGGCCGGCAGCCTGTCGCCCGGCTGCAGCTGCCGTTCCTGCACCAGCGCACGCAGCTGCGCGGCCACCTTGTCCGAAACCCGTTGTGTGCTCATGGCGCCATTGTGGCCCGAAGCACGCCGCTGTTGGTCGGCCTGCGCTGCATGCTCAGGGAATCATCCAGGTCAACCAGTAGGCCTGGGCCAGGGTGATCAGGCCGACCATCGTGGTGAAGATCAGGCTGTGCTTGACGGTGAAGCGGAACAGGTCCGATTCCTTGCCAGCCAGGCCGACCGCTGCGCAGGCAATGGCAATGGACTGCGGCGAGATCATCTTGCCGGTAACGCCGCCGGTGGTGTTGGCCGCTACCAGCAGCACGTCGGACACGCCGATCTGCTGCGCGGTGGTCGCCTGCAGCGCCGAGAACAGCGCGTTGGACGAGGTATCCGAACCGGTCAGGAACACGCCCAACCAGCCCAGGAACGGCGAGAAGAACGGGAACGCCTTGCCGGTGTGCGCCAGTGCCAGCGCCAACGTCGCCGACAGGCCGGAATAGTTGGCGATGAAGGCGAACGCCAGCACCATGCCGATCGAGAAGATCGGCATGCGCAGTTCGCGCACGGTTTCACCGAAGGTCTGCAGCGCTGACCGCGCCGGCATGCGCAGGGCGATGATCGCGATCACCGCGGCGAGGATGATCGACGTACCGGTGGCCGAGAACCAGTCGAACTTGTACACCGCCTCATAGCTCAGCGGCGCATCGACGATCGGCGGCATCTTCTGCACCATCTGGTCCAGGCCCGGCACCGGAATCTTCAGCACCCAGCCTTCAAGCGGGCCACCCGCTGCGAACAGCGACTTGAACGGTTTGATGCTCCACACGGTGACCATCGCGGTGAGGATCAGGAACGGCGACCATGCCTTGGCGATCTGGCCGACGCTATGGCGCGGCGCTTCCAGTGCCTGTGCGGCCGCCTCGGCGCTGGTTTCGGTATCGAAGCGGAAGATCCGCACCGGCTTCCAGCGGCGCAGGAACAGGGTCAGGCAGACCAGCGACGCCAAGGAGGCGGTGATGTCCGGCAGTTCCGGGCCGATGAAGTTGGAGGTCAGGTACTGGGCAATGGCGAACGAACCACCGGCCACCAGCACCGCCGGCCAGGTTTCCTTGATGCCACGCCAGCCATCCATGATCGCCATGATCCAGAACAGCACGATGATGGTCAGGAACGGCAGCTGGCGGCCCGCCATCTGGCCGATCTCGAAGGCGTCCAGGCCCGTCACCTGCCCTGCCACGATGATCGGAATGCCCATTGCGCCGAACGCCACCGGCGCGGTGTTGACGATCAGGCACAGGCCGGCCGCATACAGCGGTTTGAAGCCCAGCCCGACCAGCAGCGCGGCGGTGATCGCCACCGGCGCACCGAACCCGGCCGCGCCTTCCAGGAAGGCTCCGAAGGCGAAGCCGACCATCAGCATCTGTAGCCGCTGGTCTTCGGTGACCGACAGGATCGAGGCACGGATGATGTCGAACTGGCCGGTCTTGACCGAGACCTTGTACAGGAACACCGCGCCGATGATGATCCAGGCGATCGGCCACAGGCCATAGACGAAGCCGAAGCCGGCCGCGCCCAGCGCCTGCGCAACGGGCATGCGATAGAACAGCAGTGCCACGCCAAGCGCGATGGCCACGGTGATGGTGCCGGCGATCCAGCCCTTCATGCGCAGCACGGCCAGGGCAATGAAGAAGAAGGCGATCGGCAGCAGCGCGATCAGGCTCGACAACCACAGGTTGCCAGCGGGGTCGTACACGTGTTGCCAGGGCTGCATGAGGGCTCTCGACAGGAACAGGAGGTTCCCCACCAGGTGGGGGCGTCGCATCCGTCATTATTGGTCGTACCACTTTGACCAATGGCCGGACCACAGGCGCGAATTGAACCGCCAATCCTGCGAGGAGCCTATTAGACCATAGGGCTATACGAAATTATTGGTCGTACCATTTATTGATTTACAGCTTCTTCTCCACCCGTCGGATCAGCGCGAGCACCAGCACGCACAGCACGCTGACGCCGAGCGCGATCACGTACTTGCCGATACCCACGGCAATGCCGATGGCCGCCGCCATTATCAAAGAGCTGGCCGTGGTGAGCCCGCTGACCTGGTCCTCGCGATTGCCACGCAGGATGGTGCCGGCGGCGACGAAACCGACGCAGGCCACCACCGCTTCGATCAAGCGAACTGGGTCGACCTGCAGCAGATCGCGGTAGCGCTCCTGCTGAAAATGTTCGGCCACCGAGTCACCGAGCCCGACGATCAGCGCAGCAGCACCGGCAATCAGCATGTGCGTGCGCAGGCCGGCAGCGTGCTTGCCCATCTCGCGCTCGACGCCCAGCACGCCGCCAAAGACCATGGCGGCGGCCACGCGCAGCAGAATGGACATGTCCTGGGTGAGTTCCATAGGGAGGCTCCGGTAGTTTCCCGGAGCGTTGCGCGGCGGCCGTGGGACGGGGGTGAAGGCGGTGGCACGCCCTCTTCACCGCTCGGATTCATCCAGGTATGGCGTGGATCCAGTGATCACCGCCATGCGCACCCCTGTTGCACCCGGTTACTGCGCCAGATAGCCACCATCGATGGCGTAGTAGGCGCCCGTCGCGAACGAAGCATCGTCGCTGGCCAGCCAGGCCACCAGCGCGGCCACTTCCTGCGGCGTTCCCAAGCGCTTGAGCGCATGCCGCCCTTCCAGCGTTGCACGCACCTTGGCGTCCATCTTTTCAAGCAAGGGCGTGTTGATGAAGCCCGGGCCCACCGCATTGATGCGGATGCCATCGGCCGCGTGCTCCCATGCAGCCGTCTGGGTCAGGCCCACCACACCGTGCTTGGCCGCCGCATAGGCGGTCGAGCCGGCATAACCCACCTGGCCCAGGATGGAGGCCATGTTGATGATGCTGCCGCCGCTGCCCGCCGCACGCATCGTCTGGATCTGCGCCCGCTGGCACAGGAACACGCTGGTCAGGTTCACATCGACCACGCGTTTCCAGCCATCGATCGGATAGTCGCCGCTGCTTGCCGCAGGCCCGCCAATGCCCGCATTGTTCACCGCGATGTGCACGCCGCCCAGTTCCTTCGCCGTGCGCTGCACCGCCGCTTCCACGGCAGCTTCGTCGGTGACATCCAGTGCGATGCCGATGGCCTCAGCACCCTGGTTGCGCAGCGCGGCTACTGTTGCATCCACCGCTTCCTTCTTCAGGTCCCATACCGAAATGCGCGCACCGGATGCAGCGAGCGTTTCTGCTACCGCCAGGCCGATACCGGAAACACCACCGGTCACGATCGCGGTTTTTCCGTTGAGCTGGTAATCAATCATCTGTGGTCTCCATGCGTTGGGAATCGATGCGGACAGAAGCGTCCGACCCAACCGACACTACGCCTTTCTTCGTGACGAAAGCGCTGCATGGGGGATACTTGCGCGCATGCCCGGCAAAGAAACTCCCATGCGTACAGCCTGCGTTCCGCTTACTGCCGATGCCGAACGACGGCTGGATACCGATTCCTGCCTGCCCGGCGACCTGTACGAGGTGATGCTCAGCGATACCACGGTCGATCTTCTGTTCGACAGTGGCTTCCTCACCACCCTCAATACCCGTTTCGGCCTGCTCTTTGACCGCTACGAAGACGAATCGATCACCCGCACCGAGCAGTTGCAGTACGCACGCGCATTGCTGCGCGACCTTCAACTTGGCCGTAAATGCCAATCGATTGACCCGCTCGATATCGCATTCGGGCTGGCATTGGAGAAAATGACGGGGATCTATTTCTACCTCTGAAAGCGCAGGACCGATCCGCGCTGCAGGTGCACGATGGAACGTGCGGGCCACTGGTCGCCGGCACCCATCATCCATGGTTGAGCGCCGAGCGATGTCCCGATATTTCACGTTTGCCGATTACCGCCGTTTTGGCCAGCGACACGGCTATGACTACCGTGCCGATCCAAGCCACCTGCGCGAAGAACAGTGGGCCGGCCACGGCGACCTGCACGAACAGACCCTGCGCGGGGGCATGAGCCTGCTCGCATCGGATGTGCACAACCGCATCGCCTATACCGCCACAGCGCACGAAAGGCCCGGCCTGGTCATCCGCGTGATGCTGCAGGGCCAGGTCGACGTGCAGGTTCCCAACCGCAGTGACTTCAGCCTGCGCGCAGGCACCGCAGTGACCACCAGCCACCGCGACCATGTGGCAATGGTCGGCGTCCATCCGGGCAATACGCGCCTGCGTGGCATCAGCCTGTTGGTACCCGCCGACCTGGATCCGGACGTGTTCCAGCAACCGCAGCTGCAACAGGCATTGCGCGCGTCGCTGGAATGCCGCCACTGGGCCATCCCGCATGCGATGCTGCCGACCCTCGCGCAGTTGTTCGAAAGCCCTTGGCAGGACGATCTGGATGCACTCTGGCGCGAAGGCGTGGCGCTGCAGCTGCTGACCGTGGGCCTGCAGGCCGATGATCTGCACGTTGAAGGCGCACGCATGCTGCGCAGCGGCCAGCGCAGCCGCCTCGAGCGCGTGCGGACCTTCCTGCACGACGATCCCGCCCATGCGCACAGCCTGGTCGAGCTTGCCCAACTGGCCTGCATGAGCCCCAGCGCGCTGCGCCGGCACTTCGTCCAGGAGTATGGCTGCTCGGTATTCGACTACCTGCACGAGCAGCGCATGCGCCATGCCGAGCAGGGCCTTCGTGAATCCGGCTGGAGCGTGGAGCGGGCCGCTGCGGAAACCGGCTATCGACATCCCAGCAACTTCGCCGCCGCATTCCGCAAGCGCTTCGGGCTGGTGCCCAGCCGCTGGCGCACCGGCCCTTCGAAGGTCGGCTGAAGTCATCTGCTCTGGTAGGTGTCGACCTTGGTCGACACGCTTTCGCGTCATCGCGGATGCCGGGCATGGCCCGGCGCTACCGACATCGCGCGCCCCAGGTAACGCCGGCCACGCCCGGCGTCACCCTCTCCGCCTCAATACACCGGCAGTTCGATGTAGCTGGCCTGCGCGGCGCTGTGCCACACGCGCTGCGTGGCCTTCTGATAGTCACCCGGCTTGGCCAGGTAGATGTTGGGCACGTAGGTCTGCGGGTTGCGGTCGTACAGCGGGAACAGGCTGGACTGCACCTGCACCATCACCCGGTGGCCCTTCTGGAAGGTGTGGTTGGCATTGGGCAGGTCGAAGCGGTACGGCAGCACCTGGTTGGCCGCCAGCGCCTTGGGATCGCTGAAGCTCTCGCGGTAACGGCCACGGAAGATCGCCAGTGACACCGGCAGCTCATAGCCGCCCATCTCCGGCGTCGATGCCTCCTGGTCCGGATAGACGTCGATCAGCTTCACCACCCAGTCGCTGTCAGTGCCACTGGTGGACGCCTGCAGGTTCACCACCGGCGTACCACCGATGCGCAGCGGCGCAGTCAACGGCTCGGTGATGAAGGTCAGCACGTCAGGCCGGCCATCGACGAAGCGCTGGTCCTTGACCAGCCAGGTGGTCCACATGTCGCGGTCGCCGAAACGCACCGGCCGCGGTACGAACGGCACCGGCTTGGCCGGGTCGGACACGTATTCCTCGAAGTCGCCCTCGCCCGCCGCCGGCGCCTGGAACGCCAGCTTGCCACCGGCGCGCAGGTACAGCGGCTTGCTGTTTGCCGCGCACGCCTTCTCGCAGCTGCGCGGCCAGCCCTGCAGGCGGTCCCAGTGGTTTTCACCGGTGTTGTAGACCAGCACCGGTGGCGTATCGGCCTTCGGCGCGCCGTCCACCAGGTACTGGTCGAAGAACGGCTTGAGCACGTCGCGGCGGAACTGCAGCGCGGTATCGCCGTCGAACTTCAGCGCCCCCAGCTGGCTGCCGTCATAGTTCACCTGGCTGTGCCGCCACGGCCCCATCACCAGGTAGTTGTGGGTGTTGCCGGTATCGCGCCCTTCCATCGCCTGGTAGGCATGGTTGGCGCCCCACATGTCCTCCTGGTCCCACAGGCCCTGCAGCCACATGGTCGGCACCTTCAGCGGCGTCTTCGCCATCACCGCGTCCAGCGCCTGGCCCTGCCAGAACGCATCGTATGCAGGGTGCTGCACCAGCTTCTTCCACCAGGTCAGCTGGTCCACGCCGGTGAAGCGGGCGTAGTCACCGGCCGAGCCGATGCGCAGGAAGGTGCTGTAATCGTCGTAGCCCAGCGACGGCAGTGGCGTACCCTTGCCGCGCTTCTCGGTCTGCATCGCAAAGTAGTTGAAATTGACCTGGCGGAAGGCGCCGTAGTTGAGCCAGTCGTCGCCCATCCAGCCATCGACCATCGGGCTCTGTGGCGCTGCCACCTTCAGTGCCGGGTGCGGATCGGTCAGTGCCATCACCACGGTGAAACCTTCATACGATGAACCGAGCATGCCAACCTTGCCGTTGGTTTCCGGCACATGCTTGACCAGCCAATCGATGGTGTCCCACGCATCGGTGGAATGATCGACCTTGGTACCGTTCAGCGGCCCGCGCAGCGGCCGGGTCATCACGTAATCGCCCTCGGAGCCGTACTTGCCACGGATATCCTGGAACACGCGGATGTAGCCGCCATCGACGAACACTTCATCGCCCTGCGGCAGCAGATCGCGCATGCGCGGAGAATCACTGCGACTGGCGCGGCCGGCGGCGTCGTACGGTGTGCGGGTCAGCAGCATCGGCGCGTTGTGGGCGCCCTTGGGCACCACGATCACCGTATACAGCTTGGTGCCATCGCGCATCGGCACCATCACCACGCGCTTGTCGTAGTCGCGGCCCACATCGGGAGCGACGAAGGGCTTTCCGCTGATGTCCGGGGTCATCGGCGGCGTGTCGGCGGCCAGCACGGTGCTGGACAGGCTCAAGGCTACGGCAACAGCAACGGCACGCACACGCATGGACATCACCTCCCGGCAGGAAAGGCCCCAGCCTACTCCCGTAGCCTCCGGCAAAGCGCGTGCCTGCTTTGCATTCTGCGGCGTTTACAGGCAGGACTGATGGCACATGTGCGGTCTGCTGCCACTGCGCTCGCCGGGCATGGCCCGGCGCTACCCGTTCGCGACCAACCACGGTAGCGCCGGGCCATGCCCGGCGGATCCATCACGCCACCGTTACCTCATGCAGCGCCAGCCAGCGCCAGCGACCGTCTTCCTGCCGCAGCACCACCAGCGATTCCCGCCAGGTGGTTTCTCCCTCGCCTACGGCATGTCCCTCACGGTAGCGCAGCACCGCCAGCGGCGACGGGGCGTCCACCGCCTGCACAGCCTCGATGGCGATCTGCAACCCAGGTCGTGCACCGTGGCCACCCGCGAACAACGCCTGTACGGCACTCCGGTCCAGTCTGCGTCCGGCAATGCCGACCATGCTGAAGTCCACGCAGAAATGCGTCATCAGATCGTCCAGCGCATCGGCCGCGATCTCCGCGCGGAACCAAGCCTGCAGCTTGTCGTGCAGAAAGTGGATTTCGTGTTCGGCGGTCATGTCCATCAAGCAGTCTCCGTCGTGGAAAGGAAATGCAGCTGCGACCGGCGCAGCAGCGCCAGCGGCAACAAGGTGAGTGCGGCCGCCAGGCCCAGCGCCACGCCAGTGGCATGCGCCGGCCACCACTGCATGGCCAGGGCCAGCAGCAGTGCGATGGCGGCGGTACCCAGGCAGAAGCTGAGCTGGCGGTTGAGGTTCCACAGCGCACTGGCATCGCCCAGCGCCTCGGCGTCCACGCCATGGAACGCCAGCGTCTGCGCGGTGCTGCTGCACAGGCTGCCACCCGCCCCCATCAAGGCGAACAGCATGGCGGCCAGCACGAACGATGGCTGTGATTGCAGCGCCATCAGCAGCAGACCGCTGGCCTGCAGGACCATGCCCAGCCGCAGCACCGTGCCCGGCCCGAAGCGCGCCAGCAGTCGCCGGCTGCCGGTGATCGCCAGTGCCGAGGCCAGCGCCCAAGGCAGCATCAGGGCACCGATCTGCGCGGCGCTGTAACCGGCGTGGTTCAACTGCAGGGTACTGGCCAGCTGGCTGCCGATGAATACCCCAGGTACCGCCAGATACACCAGCATCGCCATGCGCAGGCCACTGTGTGACAGCAGCGACCAGCGCAGCAGCGGCTGCGGCTGCCGGCGCGCATGGCGCAGATGGACGATGGCCAGCACTGTCGCCAGCAGCAGCAAGCCTGCACCGGCGAAGCGATGGCCGGGCTCACCCAGCCAGGTCAGCGCCAGCAGCAACGCGCCCAGCGCAGACATCGCGGTGGTCAGCGCATAGCCCTGCAGGCGTGGCGCGCTGCGCCGGCCATCAGCCGGCATCCACGCCAGTACCAGGGTGATCGCCAGCACCGCCAGCGGCAGGCTGGCCCACAGCACGCCGCGCCAGGACAACCATTGCACCAGCAGGCCGCCAAGGGCCGGTGCCAGTGCCGGCACCAGCAGCGCCACCAGCAGGATGCGCCGGGTCAGCGCACCGCGTTGTTCAGGCGTGCACTGCCGGTACGCCGCCGCCTGCGCCACCGGAATCAGCAGGCCACCGGCCAGCCCCTGCAGCAACCGCCAGCCCAGCAACCAGCCAATGGATGGCGCGGCGCCGGCCAGGCCTGCAGCCACCGCAAACAGCAACAAGGCAACCAGCAGCAGGCGACGCTCACCGCAGCGCGCGGCCAGCCACGGCGCCAGCGGAATCACCACGCTCAGGCCCAGCATGTACGCGGTGCCCACCCAGGCCAGGGTACCGATGTCCGCATGCAGCTCGGCCGCCAGCGCCGGATAGGCCACCGTGGCGATGAACATGTTGACCAGGTCCAGGGCGAACACCAGCAGGAAGATCGCCTCATGACGCAGGCGCGGGGAAGGCATCAGCAGGCTCCAGCAACGAAGGTGCCAGCATGGCGGACCAGCGTTGTTGGAAAAACACGACGGCAGCTGCAACACTGTCAAATCCGTTTTGACAATGAGCCGCCATGGTCAGCCTCGATCGCTTCGATATCTTCCGTGCCGTGGTCGAGGCCGGCAGCCTGACCGCCGCCGCCGAGCGCCTTGGCCTGAGCCGTGCGGTGGTCAGCTTCAACCTGAAGCGGCTGGAGCAGGAACTGGGCGTGACCCTGCTCTTGCGCAGTACCCGCCACCTCGCGCTGACCGAGGCCGGCGAACAGTTCCTGCAGCACTGCGTGCAGGCACTGGATGCCGCGCAGGCCGCGATCGATGCCGCACGCCGCGACCAGCACCAGCTGCAGGGCGTGCTGCGCCTGACCACTACCCCGGAGTACGCGCAGCTGCGGCTGATTCCAGCACTGGAAGCCTTCCGCACGCAGCATCCAGCGCTGGTACTGCATCTATCGACCTCGCCGGCACCGGCCGACCTGATTCCCGAACGCTTCGATCTGGCGATCCGTCTCGGCCGCCTGCCGGACTCGGGACTGCATGCCAGCGAGCTGGAGCGGCATCCGTTGTGTGCAGTCGCCGCGCCCGCTTTGCTGGCTCGCCTGCCATCCGCCGATGCTGTCGATGACCCCGTACAGCTGGGCACCCTGCCCCGCCTCGGCTATCCGCGCCTGGCCGATGTGCCGGTGGTGGCTCCGGATGGCAGCGATGCCCTGTTCGCCACCAACCCGGGCAACGCGGTGGTACGCGTGGATGGGGCCAGCAGCCTGCGTGCGTTCGCCCTGGCCGGTGCAGGCGTCACCGTGCTGCCACGCTGGCTGATCGAAGACGACCTCGCCCATGATCGCCTGCGGCCCGTGCTGCGCCAGCATCGCTTTCCACAGCAGAGCGTGTACGCGGTATACCCGCACAGCACGCAGCCATCGCCGAAGGTGCGGCAGCTGATCGATTTCCTGCGCGTGTGGTTTGGCTGAGGAGGCAGATCAGCGAGCCTTCGCGTCAGGCTCGCTGGAGCCGTCTCCGGGCTGACGCCGCCACCATCTCATCTGGGTCGACAGAAAGCAGCTCCAGAATCTTTTCAGGCACTTTTGGATTACAGGCGATACGATGCCGGACAGTTGCATCGGAATCCTGTGCCAAGCGAGACATAAGCACACCACTCAGCCGGCGCTTGCACGCGATTGTCCAGCGAACGTCCACGTCATCGCTGGCGGCCAGCTGTTCGATGATGGGTTCGGGAATCGTCTTGTTCCCGGCGACACAGCGCTCCAGCTCAGGGTAGGTGGAAAGGATCTCGCGCCACGTCTGATCGTCGGCCCGCTGCCAAGCGAACGAAGTATCTGACTCGACTTCGCACAACTGTTTGAATTCCGATGCGCTGATGATCATTCCCGCCGCCTTGTGTGGAAACCAGCCAGTATTGGCTGACAGGAAGGGACGCTCCAGTGCTAGAAACGACAACCTGCTCAAGGGTCGTCGCGTGCCGGAATGGCTCCTTCCCGGCGAGCGCAGCGGCACCGCGTAAACAAACACGGCCCCTTGCGGGGCCGTGCTCTCAACCATCAACAACCCGCCGTATCAGCGCAGCAACTGCTCCACCAGCTGCACGTCCACCGTCTGCAACGGCTCGGCAGCATTGCGCGACAGCTGCACCTGGTAGGTGCCTCCCTCGATCTTCCACTGGCGGGCCTGTGCATCGTAATGGGCCAGGGTCTTCGGCTCGGCTTCGATGCGGATGCGGCGCTGCTCGCCCGGCTGCAGCTCGACCTTGTCGTAGCCGATCAGGCGGATCGGCGTGGTGCTGCCGGCCGGCAGCTTCAGGTACAGCTGGGCGACGTCGGCACCGGCGCGCTTGCCGGTGTTGCGGATGTCGACGCTGGCGACCAGGCGCGAACCTTCCACGCTCACCTTCAGGTTTTCATAGGCGAACGAGGTGTAGGACAGGCCGTGGCCGAACGCGAAGGTCGGGGTCAGGCCCTTGGCTGCCATCCACTTGTAGCCGACGTTGGCGCCTTCGATATCGAAATCGAACACATCGCCGAACGGCTTGGCCGGCTTGAAGCCGAGGCCATCGATGTGCGGACGCGGCAGCTGCGATTCGTCCACCACCCAGGTCACCGGCAGGCGGCCGGACGGATTGGCCTGGCCGGTCAGCAGTGCGGCAATGCCTTCACCGCCACGGATGCCCGGGTACCAGGCCTGCAGCACCGCCGGCACCTGCGCCAGCCACGGCGTGCGCACCGGGCCATTGGTCTCCAGCACCAGCACGGTCTTCGGGTTGGCCTTGGCCACCGCCGAAATCAGCGCGTCCTGGTTGTCCGGCAACTGCATGTCCGGCAGGTCCACCGATTCGGCGGCCCACTGGGTAGCAAACACGATGGCCACATCCGCCTGTGCGGCAGCCTTGGCCGCAGCGGCAGCATTGGTGCCGTCCACATAGGTGATGGTGGCATCCGGACGCGCGGCACGCAGCGATTCCAACGGCGAGGACGGGTGGAAGATCACCGGGCCTGGCCAGGTGGTCGGCAGCACGCCCGGCACCGCGTTGGTGCCCTTGGCAGTGACGCCCACCATCGACGAACCACCGCCACCGATCACACCCTTGTCGGCATGGCCACCGATGATGACGATGCGCTTGGCACTGTCGGCCAGCGGCAGCAGGCTGCCTTCATTGCGCAGCAGCACGCTGCCTTCTTCCACCGTGCGCTGGGCCACGGCGAAACCGGCCTCGGCGTCGACCTTCTGGTGCTGCGGCGGGTTGTCGAAGTTGCCGTGCAGGAACATCGTGCGCAGGATGCGCGCCACCATGTCGTTCAGGCGCGCCTGCGGCACCACGCCGCCGTGCACGGCCAGACGCAGCGGCTCATCGAAGAACACCGCTGCATCGAACACTTCACCGGCCGACTGCTGGTCCAGCCCGGCCAGCGCCGCCTTCGAACCGCTGTGCACACCACCCCAGTCGGACATCACGAAACCGGGGAATTTCCACTCCTGCTTCAGCACCTGGTTCATCAGGTAGCCGTTCTCGCAGCCGTAGGTGCCATTGATCTTGTTGTAGGAACACATCGCCACGCCCGGACGACCGGCTTCCAGCGCGATCTCGAACGCCAGCAGGTCCGATTCGTGCATGGCCTGTTCGCCGATGCGCACGTCGTGGAAGTTGCGGCGGGTCTCCATGTCGTTCAACGCAAAGTGCTTCATCGAGGAGATCACGTGCTGGCTCTGCACGCCCTGGATCACCGCGCCGACCATCGAACCGGCCAGCAGCGGGTCTTCACCGGCATATTCGAAGTTGCGGCCGTTGCGCGGGTCACGCTGCAGGTTGACGCTGCCGGACAGCAGGATGTTGAAGCGCTGCTGCCAGGCTTCGCGACCCATCGTTGCGCCGCCGGCAAAGGCAACACCACGGTTCCAGGTCGACGCCGTGGACGGGCCCGACGGCATCGCCGTGGCGAAATCACCCGGGCGGATGCCACCCGGATTGGTCACGCCCACGCCGGCGTCGGCCGACTGCTGCGACGGAATGCCCAAGCGCGCCACGCCCGGCACGAAACCGGCCGAGCCCACCGCACCTTCCGGCAGCTTGCCGCCATCCTTGCCCAGCCCGAAGTAGCTGTGCAGCATCTGGAACTTCTCGTCCTCGGTCATCGCCTTCAGCAGCAGCGCAGCGCGCGCATCAGCGGTGAGCGTGGTATCCATCCACGGCTGCTCGCCGCCCTTGTCGGCGGCATAGGCCAGGGTCAACAGGGTCGCACGCAGCGTGCTGCCTTCCACCTTGAACGGCGCACTGCTGGCGGCCTGGAAACCATCGCTGAAATAGCTGGCATCGGCTTCCAGGGCCACGCGTGCCGGGTCGAAGCCGGCGGCCTTGGCCGATTCACCGGCTACCGCACCGAGCAGCACCGCCGGCGCGCCGAGCCGCGAACGCGACACCAACGCCGGCAACTGCGCAGCACCGGCGCCCGCATCGGTGTAGACCGCCACCGCATGGCGGCCATCATCCAGACGCAGGTAGTTCAGGCCCGGCTGGTCCGGGCCGGATTCGGCGGCGATCGGCAAGCGTGTCAACACAGCCTGGCCCTGCTGGGTCTGGCCATCGTCCTTGCCGGCGGCGATGAAGCGGTACTGGTAGCCCAGGCCATCGGCCAGCAGCTGCAGCGGGTCGACCTGGCCGATGCCGCGCTGTACCTGGCGAACGCTGACCGCGTCCACCTGCAGGGTCTTCAACTGGGCAGCCAGGGCCGGCATCGTGTCCGCTGTCGGCGCCTGCTTCAGGGTCAGCACGGTGAAGGCGGCGGAGTCGGCCCAGGCCGGGGTGGCCAGTGCGGCAGACAGGGCCAGGGACAGGGCGAGCGGCTTTGTAAACGTTTTCATCGGCGGGCGTAATTCCGTTGCCAAGGCAATCGGTCCAGGGAAAGTGCCGCCGGAGGGTGCAGCGTCATGCCGCGTATGCGTTGCCGGGCAACGCCTTGCAGGCCAGAGGACGAGCCGGTCTGCGCGCGGGACCCTCCTCCCGTGCGTGACAACCTGCCTGTCCGGGCCGCGCAGGGCGACCCATCATGTGAAGAGTGTGCGAGGGCGTTCATCGCTGTCAACAGGACCTAAGTCACAGGCGCCACCTGCGCTATGGTTATCAGTCCATCACCGGCGGTCATCAACGGGCTGCACGACGCTGCCGATAATGGATCTCCCCGGCGACGAATCGAGCCCATGACCGTACATCGCGACTTCGACCATCTCTGGCGCGACCGCTGTGACACCTCCGGCCAGCGCAGCCCGCGCGTGCTGATCCGGGTATTCGTCGCCCCCGGCGAGCTGGAACGCAGCGTGGCTTTCTACGAGCAGCTGCAGGGTGTGGTCGCCGATGCCGGCTTTCCGTTTCCCGAGGCAGGCCTGCGGCTGGCGATGGTCGGTGCGTTCCTGCTGATCGAAGGCTGCGACGAGGCACTGGCGCCCTTCACGTCGACCACGGGCACGTTGCTGGTCGACGACGTTCGCCCGTATCACGACAAGCTGGTGGCCGCTGGCGCCGAGATCATCTTCCCGCTGCAGGTAGTGCCCACCGGTGCGGCGTTCAATGCGGTGCATCCCGATGGCACCGTGGTCGAGTACGTGCACCATCGGCCGGATCCGCAGGGGCGCTGAGGTGGCGGCCGGGCTGCGCCCGGCACCCGCCGAGGCAACGGCGTAGGCAACTGCAACAGCCGAAGCAAAAGCTGGGTTCCTGTGGGTAGGCGAGGTAGGTCCGGTTGCGGGGGACGGCGCAAGTACGTCCATGTAGCCTCGGTCGCGCCATCCATGGCGCTCACGCCCCCGCAACCGGCCCCACCCCGCCTTCGACAGTTCCCCGCTGCTGTTGGTAGGTGTCGACCTTGGTCGACACGGAGATCCACGCCATGCGTGGGTGTTTTTCTCATGAGCCTTTTGGACATACGTCATCCACGCATGGCGTGGATCTACAATTCCCCCATGTCCTCCCCCGCTCTGCCCTGGAATGGCACCCTGCTGCTGGATGCACACGTTGCCGTGCTGCAGGGCCACGCCGGTGACAGCGCTGCGCATGCGCATTACGCCCATCAACTGCTGCTGAGCGAAGGCGCGCCCTGGCAGATCGAGATCGATGGCGCGCGGCAGCAGGGCCAGCGGTTATGGCTGCCCTCCTTCCAGCCACACGCGATCCTGTCGGCTCCCACTGACGGCTGCACGGTGTTCCTTGAACCGGCGCATGCCGACCTCGAACAGATCCAGCAGCACCTGCAGTCGTTGCCAGGCAATGCCGCGCAGCTGCACGAATGGCTGCCACGGCTGAGCCGCCCGCAGCCCCTGGACCGTCGCGTGCAGGCGGCGCTGGCCCGCATCACCCAGCACCTGCCCGGCCCGGTGCCGGCTGCCGATATCGCCGAGGCCGCGCATCTGTCGACCAGCCAGCTGCATCGGCGCTTCCAGTCCGACCTGGCCGTGACCCTGCGCGGCTGGGTGCTGTGGCAACGGCTGCGCAGCGCGCTGGCGCATCACCTGCGCGGGCACAGCCTGACCGACAGCGCGCATGCCGCCGGTTTCGCCGACCTGCCCCACCTCTCGCGCAGTCTGCGCCGCATGTTCGGCATCGGCGCCGCGCAACTGCAGGGCCTGCAGCTGCACGCGGCCTGACGCACCGGTCAACCGCGCCTGCGCAGCCCCTCCGGCAGCTCCGGCACATCGCCATGCGGCAGCTCGCGGAAGGGCGCCAGCAGTTGTGCGGAATACGCCTGCGGATAGTCCGGCTGGCTGCCAATACCCAGATCAAGCTGCCCCAACCGATAGCCCGGCGCATCGAACGCCGTTCCCAGCAGTTGGTCCCACACGGTCAGGAACAAGCCGAAATTGACGTCGCCCGCAGTGCCATAGCGGATGTGGTGGAAACGATGCAGCGGCGCCCATGCCATCACCCTGCCCAGCACACCCGGGCGCATGTCCACGTTGGAATGCTGCAGCAACAACTGGATCGCAATGGCGAACGCCAGCACTGCGGCCACCGGCATCGGCATTCCCAGCAGCAACAGCGGCAATACACCGCCCACTGCTTCGGCCGCCTGGTGCAGCGGGTGTTTCATCAATCCATTGAAACCGTACATGCGGGTCACGCTGTGATGCACCGCATGCAGCCGCCACAACCAGCCGATGCGATGGCTGGCGTAGTGGACCAGGGTGATGCCAAGGTCAGCCGCGATGATCGCCACCAGCACCTGCAGCGCGAATGGCCACTGCATCGGCCAGATGTGCCAGGGCACGATCGCCGCCAGCAGCGGCACTGTGGCGATCGACAGCAGGTTCAGGCTTTCATTGACCAGCGCATGCAGGACGTCGCGCAGGCGGTCGCCATGGTCGTGGTTGAACGCCGGCTCGTAGGGCCACATCCGCTCGGCAGCGAACGAGACTGCGATGGCGACAGCCAGCAAGGCAAGCAGCCACAACGGGTCACCGTGATGGTGACCAACCCATACGATGGCGGCAGTGACAAAACCCAGCAGAAACAACGGGGCATACAGGCGGAGCATCCAATTCTTCATGGGCAACCCGGGAAGTGAGGGGCCTGCATGTTGGCGGGGCGTACAGATGGTCGGCTTGAACAAACGGCGCAACACCTCGCGTCGTCCATCCGCGCATGGCGTGGATCTACAATGGCGGCCTCATCGCGGCCGGGACCGGCATGGACTCCTTCACCTTGATGCGTGCCTTCCGCCGCATCGTCGAACGCGGCAGCCTGGCCCGCGCCGCCGAAGACCTGGGCCTGTCGCCAGCCGGGCTGAGCAAGCAGCTGCGCACGCTGGAAACGCACCTGGGCGTGGTGCTGCTGCAGCGAACCACCCGCCGCATGAGCCTGACCGAAACCGGCCATGCCTATTACCGCGAATGCTGCCGCCTGCTCGATGAGCTGGACGCCCTGGAGCGCGGCATCGCCCAGCAGCGCGGTGAAGTGAGCGGACGCCTGCGCGTCAATGCACCGCAGTCGTTCGCGCTGAGCACGCTGTCGCCGCTGCTGCCACGTTTCCTGCAGCAGCATCCGCAGCTTGCGCTCGACCTGGTGATGGAAGACCGGCTGCTCGATGCGGTCGGCGAAGGCTTCGACGTCTCCCTGCGCATCCGCGCCGAGCTGGAAGATTCGCGGCTGGTCGCACGCCGCCTGGCGTCGCTGCAGCAGGTGCTGTGCGCGGCGCCGTCCTACCTGCAGCACCATCCGGCACCGCAGCTGGTGGAGGAACTGCAGGCGCACAGCGTGCTCGGCTACAGCCTGTCCGATTCACCCGGCAGCTGGCCGCTGCTCGGCCCCGACGGCCAGGTCACGGTGACCCTGCCGACACGGGTCACCGCCAACAACAGCCTGCTGCTGCGTGACCTGCTGGTCGCCGGCGTCGGTATCGGTGCGCTGCCCTCGTTCCTGGCCGCACCGGCACTGGCCTGCGGCGAGCTGCAGCAGGTGCTGCCCGACCATCGCTATCCGCCGCGGTTCGTCTACGCGGTCTACCCCACCGCGCGCCACCTGCAACCGAAGGTACGCGCCTTCATCGATTTCCTGCACGCCGAGCTGCCCACCTGCGCCGGCCTGGATTCGTAACCGCCAGCGAAAACTGAGCTGCCCGCCGCGTGCTGTTTCGGCCCGGCGGCGCTGCCTACTCTGCCGCCTCCCCTCTCACGGACGGCAGGCCGATGATCGCCTCTCCTTCACTGACCACCACTGCACCGGTGGTCGATTTCTTCCATGACGTGGTCTGCGGCTGGTGCTTCGTGCTGGCCCCGCGCCTGCAGCAGGTCTCGGCCGAACTCGGCATCCAGGTCCGCCACCGCAGCTTCGTGCTGCAGGACTCGCGCGAACAGATGATCGAGGTGTTCGGCTCGATGCCGCGCGCCAAGGCCATCATCCTGCGCCACTGGGCCGACTGCGCCGCGCATGAAGACAGCGCGCGCATCGACATCGGAGGCATGCGCGCACAGGACTTCGAGTATCCGTCCGGCTGGCTCGGTGCGCTGGCCTGCCAGGCCGCCGGCATGCTCGGCGGCAACGACGCGCACGGCGCGATGTTCGATGCCGTGCAATGGGCACACCTGCACCAGCACCGCAACATCGGCGATGCCGAAGTGCTGCTCGATATCGCCGAACACCTGGGTCATCGGCGTGGCGTCTTCGCCGACCGGATGCGCAGCGATGAGGTGCGCCAGCGCGTGCAGGCCGACCGCGCTGAAGCTGCCGCGCTCGGCATCCGCTCCATTCCCACCGTCATCACCGGCAACGGTCTGCGCCTGCAGACCCTGCCGCTGCCGCAGCTGCGCCAGGCCCTGGCGCCGCTGGTCGCGGCCTGAGCCGCACCGTTCCCCCACCCTGCAAGGAGATTTCCCATGACCCCACGTACCCTGGGCACCGCCCTGGCCCTGCTGCTGGCCGGCGCCGCCGTCAGCATTCCCGTATCCGCACACGAACGCGTTCCTTCCGGCCAGCAGGTCGGCACCAGCCCCTGGGGGCCGAAGGATGAGATCGGCCGCCTCAACCTGATCACCGACGCCTCGCGTGCGGCGATCCTGTCGCGGGTCAGCGGTGGCAAGGCCTATGACCTGGCCACCGAGTATTACGTCGGCATGCCCAGCTGGCAGGATGCCGGCGACCCGCACTACCAGTTCTGGATGACCCACACCCCGCGCGGCACGGTGATGGACGACCCGATGGGCGTGGGCCAGACGATGAACCTCACCCGCAGCTACACCGGCACCGCGTTCTCGATGTACAGCCACACCGGTACCCACATCGATGCGCTGAACCACTTCGGCATCCATGGAAAGATCTGGAATGGCTTCGAGGCCGACAAGCATCTTGGCGACCGTGGCTGGAACGTCACCGGCATCGAGAAATTCCCGCCGCTGATTGCGCGTGGCGTGCTGATCGACGTGGCCGGTGCCAAGGGCATGGACATGCTGCCGGACAGCTACCGCGTCACCCGCCAGGACCTGAAGGATGCGCTGGCGCGCCAGCACGTGCAGTTGCAGCAGGGCGACATCGTGCTGATCCGCACCGGTCGCATGCGCCTGTTCGAACAGCCCAAGGCGTACATGGCCAACCCGCCGGGCATGGGCCTGGATGCGGCGCGTTTCCTGGTCGAGGACAGCGGCGCGATGATCGTCGGCGCCGACAACCTCAGCTTTGAGACCTTCCCCTCCGAAGTGTCCGACGACTACGTGCCGCTGCACACCTACCTGCTGGCGCAGCAGGGCGCGCCGATCATCGAACTGGTGGCGCTGGATGAACTGGCCCGTGACAAGGTCTACGAGTTCGCCTTCATCGGTGGCCCGCTGAAGATCCGCGGTGGCGACGCCGCCCCGCTGCGCCCGGTGGCCCTACCGGTCCGCCCTTGACCCGATAGCGCCGGGCCAGGGTCCGGGGTGCCGACCTTGGTCGGCACCGCATTTCCCCCATCCACGCATGGCGTGGATGCCTTACCTCCTTCAGCAAGCTGAAACCCCACCCTCCGATTTCATTAGTAATATTACTCACAAGCCGAGTAGCATGTCCGGTCTCAGCCCCTGATACCGGCCTGTCGATACTCGCTCCATGCCCGCCGTTTCCGCCCACTCCTGCCGCTTCCTGCCAGCCCGGCGCCTCTCTCGGAGGACCGGCTGATGGGCGCCGTCGTCGCCCTCGACCGCCTGCTGGACGGCCGCCAGGTCTGGCGCGGGCCGGCACGCCAGGGCCAGGCCAGCGACCATCTGGCCAGTGGCCACCCGGCGCTGGACGCGCGCCTGCCCGGCGGTGGCTGGCCGGCCAGCGGGCTGTGTGAAGTGCTGCAGGCCGCTCCCGGGGTCGGCGAACTGGCCCTGGTCTGGCCGGCGCTGGCGAAACTGAGCCAGCGCGAACGGCCGATCGTGCTGGTCGCCCCGCCCTACCGCCCGCATGCCCCGGCATGGGCCGCTGCCGGGCTCGACCTGGCCAAGCTGCAGATCATCCACGCCGCACCGAAGCAGGCCCTGTGGGCGACCGAGCAGTGCCTGCGCTCTGCTGCCTGCGCCGCCGTGCTGTGCTGGCCGCAGCAGGCCGACGATCGCGCCCTGCGTCGCCTGCAGGTTGCTGCCGACAGCGGCCAATGCCTGGGTTTCGTGTTCCGCGAGGCCCGCGCCGCCCGCAACCCCTCCCCGGCCAGCCTGCGCCTGCAGCTCGACCACGGCCAGGCGCGGGTGTTGAAGTGCCGCGGCGGGCTGCCACCGGCGCAGCCGTTGCCGCTGGCCATCGCCCACTGAGGCCGCGCCATGCATTGGGCCTGCCTGTTGTTGCCGCAGCTGGCGCTGGACAGCGTGCTGCGCCTGCAGCCGGACCCGCAGCGGCCGCTGGTGCTGTTGCAGGGGCCGGCGCAGCGTCGCGTGCTGCGTGCGGTCAGCCCTGCCGCGCGGGCAGCGGGGCTGCGCCCGGGCATGCTGCTGTCGGCCGCGCAGGTGCTGGTGCAGGACCTGCAGCTGCACGACTACGATCCCAGCGCCGAACAGCACACCCGGCAGTTGCTGGCCAGCTGGCTGTATGCCACCAGTTCGCTGGTCAGCCTCGATTTTCCGCATGCGCTGGTGCTGGAGATCGGTGCCAGCCGTGCCCTGTTCGGCGATTGGCTGACGATCGAACAGCGCCTGCGCAACGGCCTGCACGACCTCGGCTTCCGCCATCGCCTGGTCGCCGCCCCCAACCCGCATGCCGCGCGCGTGCTGGCCAATGTGCACGATGGCCTTGGCATCGACGCGCAGCAGTTGCCCGCCGCACTGGCGCAGCTGCCACTGGCACGTAGTGGCCTGCCCGTTGATGCGGTGACCGTGCTGGCACGCTCCGGCCTGCGCACGCTGGGCGCGGCCTTCGACCTGCCACGCGAGAGCCTGGCCCGCCGCTTCGCCCCCGAGGTGCTGCAGCAGCTGGACGCCGTGCGCGGCCTGGGCAACGCGCCGCTGCGCTATTACCAGCCGCCGGACCGGTTCGATGCGCGCATCGAATTCGAATACGAGATCGAATCCAGCCAGGCCCTGCTGTTCCCGCTGCGGCGCCTGCTGCTGGACCTGGCCGCGTTCCTGTGTTCGCGCGATGGCGGCGTGCAGCGTTTCGACCTGCATTTCGAGCATGACCTGCTGCCGGCCAGCGTGCTGACCATCGGCCTGCTGGCCCCCGAACGTGATGCGGCGCTGCTGTTCGAGATCGCGCGCAACCGCATGGAAGCCTTCGCCCTGCCCGCCGGCAGCCGTGCATTGCGCCTGCAGGCCGAGCAGCTGCCGCCGTTCGTGCCGGCCGCGCGCGATCTGTTCGACACGCGTCCAGCGCAGGCGATGCCATGGACGCAGCTGCGCGAGCGCCTGCGTGCACGCCTTGGCGATGACGCCGTGCAGCCACTGGCGGTGCAGGCCGACCACCGCCCTGAACGTGCCAGCGGCACCCAACCGCCGGCCAAGCCACCCGCCTGGTGGCCGCTGCGCCCCGGCTGGCTGCTGGAGACGCCGCAGCCGCTGCGCGATCCGCGCCTGCGCATCGTCGCCGGGCCGGAGCGGATCGAATCGGGCTGGTGGGACCAGGCCGATGCGCGCCGCGACTATTACGTGGTGGAAACCGCGCAGGGCCAGCGTGGTTGGGCCTTCCGCACGCGCAATGATCCGCATGCACCGTGGATGCTGCACGGCTGGTTCGGTTGAGCCCCATGCACACCGACCTGCCCGGGTACGCCGAGCTGCATTGCCTGTCGGCCTTCAGTTTCCAGCGTGGCGCGTCCACCGCCGAGGAGCTGTTCGCACGCGCCGCCGGCCAGGGCTATCGCGCGTTAGCGATCACCGACGAATGCTCATTGGCCGGCATCGTGCGTGCCTGGCAGGCGGCGAAGACACACGGCGTGGCACTGATCGTCGGCGCCGAATTCCAGGTTGAAGACGGGCCGAAGCTGGCCCTGCTGTGCACCGACCAGGCGGCCTATGCCGGGCTGTGCCAGCTGATCACCACCTGCCGCCGGCGGGCAGCCAAGGGCGAATACCGCTGCCTGCGCGAGGATCTGCATGCTCTGGCCGACGGCCTGCTGTGCCTGTGGCTGGACCGGCAACCCGATGCAGGCCATCTGCAACTGCTGCGCGCTGCTTTCAACGACCGCCTGTGGCTGGCGGTGGAGCTGCACCACGAACACGACGACACGCGCCGGCTACAGCAGTTGCAGGCTTTCGGCGAACGCCACCAGTTGCCACTGGTCGCCAGCGGTGACGTGCACATGCACGTGCGCCGGCGCCGCGCCCTGCAGGACACGCTGACCGCGATCCGCCACCGCTGCAGCGTGGCCGAAGCCGGCTGGCGCCTGTTCCCCAACGGCGAGCGTCACCTGCGCCCGCGCACCTCCCTGGCCCAGTTGTATCCCCCCGCGCTGCTGGCCGAGACCCTGCGCATCGCCGAACGCTGCCACTTCACCCTGGACCAGCTGAAATACACCTACCCACGCGAACTGGTGCCCGAAGGCCACGACCCCGACAGCTGGCTGCGCGTGCTGGTCGAGCGCGGCATTCCATGGCGTTGGAAGAAGGGTATCGAGCCAGCCCAGCGCAAGCAGATCGAGCACGAACTGGCGCTGATCAAGCAGAAGCAGTACGCCTCCTATTTCCTCACCGTGCAGGACATCGTGCGCTTCGCGCGCAGCAAGGACATTCTGTGCCAGGGGCGCGGTTCGGCGGCCAATTCGGCGGTGTGTTTCGTACTGGGCGTGACCGAGATCGACCCGGCGCGCAGCAACCTGCTGTTCGAGCGCTTCATTTCCGCAGAGCGTGATGAACCACCGGACATCGACATCGACTTCGAGCACGAGCGCCGCGAGGAAGTGCTGCAGTACGTGTTCAACCGCTATGGCCGCGAGCGTGCCGCGTTGACTGCGGTGGCGATCAGCTACCGTGGCCGCAGCGCGATCCGCGATGTCGCCCGTGCGCTGGGCCTGCCGATGGACCAGGTCAACGAACTGGGCGCGGCGATGGACCATTGGGGCGGCAATATCCCACTGCCGGAAACCCTGCGCGAGCGCGGTTTCGATCCGGAAACACCGTTGATGCGCCGGTTGCTGGCATTGACCGCCGAGCTGATCGATTTTCCGCGTCACCTGTCGCAGCATCCGGGTGGCTTCGTGATTTCCGAACACCCGCTGTCGACGCTGGTGCCGGTGGAGAACGCGGCGATGGCCGACCGCACCGTCATCCAGTGGGACAAGGATGACCTGGATGCCACCGGCCTGATGAAGGTCGACTGCCTGGCGCTGGGCATGCTCACCGCCATCCGCAAATGCCTGGCCATGCTGCACCAGCACGGGCTGCATAGTGGGCGCATGGATGCGATCCCCGATGAAGACAAACCGACCTACGACATGATCTGCGCCGCCGACACCATCGGCGTGTTCCAGATCGAGTCGCGCGCGCAGATGGCGATGCTGCCACGCATGCAGCCGCGCGAGTTCTACGATCTGGTGATCGAAGTCGCGATCGTGCGCCCCGGCCCGATCCAGGGCGACATGGTGCACCCCTACCTGGAGCGCCGACGGATCCTGCGTGAACAAGGCCCGGATGCGTTGAACGACCCGGACAACCCGCTGTATCCCCCCCTGCTCGACCGCGTATTCGCGCGCACACTGGGCGTGCCCTTGTTCCAGGAACAGGTCATGCAGCTGGCGGTGGATGCAGCTGGCTACACCGCGGGCGAAGCCGATGCCCTGCGCCGTTCGATGGCCGCCTGGAAGCGTCGTGGCGGCCTGGAGCCTCATCGCGAAAAGCTGCTGACCGGCATGCTGAAAAATGGTTTCAGCCTGGAATACGGCGAGCACCTGTTCGAGCAGATCAAGGGCTTCGGCGATTACGGATTTCCCGAAAGCCACGCCGCCAGCTTCGCCCTGCTCACCTATGCCAGTTGCTGGCTGAAGTGCCATCACCCGGCTGCGTTCGCCGCCAGCCTGATCAACAGCCAGCCGCTGGGCTTCTACAGCCCCGACCAGCTGCTGCAGGATGCGCGCCGGCATGGCATCACCGTACTGCCGGTGGACGTGCGCCACAGCGACTGGGACTGCACGCTGGACTTCAGCAAAGGCGCGGCGGCAATCCGCCTCGGCCTGCGTCTGGTCGATGGCTGCAGCGAACCGGCCGCACAGGCCATCATGCGCGAACGCGCGCGTCGCCCATTCGACGATGTCGGCGACCTCTGCCAGCGCACCGCGCTGGATCGCCGCCAGCAGGGCCTGCTTGCCGATGCCGGCGCCCTGCGCGGCCTCAGCGGCCATCGCCACCGTGCACACTGGGATATCTCCGGCGTGGAGAACCGCCTGCCGTTGTTCGACCAGGCACGCGCCACCGCCGAAGCACGCGTGGCCTTGCCCCTGCCCAGCGCCTGGGAAGACATGCAGGCCGATTACCGCAGCACCGGCACCACCCTCGGCCGCCATCCGATGTCGTTCCTGCGCGCGCAGCTGCGAACCCGCGGCTGCCTGGATGCCGCGCAGCTGGCCAACCATGGCCATGGCCGGCGCGTACGCATCGCCGGCCTGGTACGCATGCGCCAGCGCCCGCAGACCGCCAGCGGCGTCACCTTCCTTACCCTGGAAGATGAAACCGGCATGGTCAACGCCGTGGTCTGGCGACATCTGGCCGACCGCCAGCACCACATCCTGGTAGACACGCAGCTGATGCAGATCGACGGCCGACTGGAACGCGTGGATGGCGTGCAGCATGTGATCGTGCAGCGCATGCATTGCCTGGACCAACTGCTGCAGGGACTGCGCAGCCACAGCCGCGACTTCCATTGACGATACACACCGTCACACAACGCACTGGTCACGGCCAACCGGATTCCGCTATCGTCGGCCATGTCCAAGGAAGGAATACACAATGGCTCGTGCCCTGACCCTGACCACCCTGGTGGTCGCCATACTCGCGCTGCTCGTTTCCGGCTGGACCGCCTGGAACCTGCATCGCAGCCAGTCACCGCAACGCGTGATCGAAGCACGCGGCCTGATCATCCACGATGCCAGCGGCCAGCCACGGGTGATCCTCGGCGCACCGGTCCCCGATCCCCTCAGCCAGGGCCGCCCGCAGGGGCCGCGTGCCACCGCCCTGTCCGGCCTGATCCTGCTGGGTCCCGATGGCTCCGAGCGCGGCGGCTATGGCACCAGCGACCGGGGTGGCGAAGCCCTGCTGACCCTGGACGATGCCACCGGCACCACCGAAGTCTTCAAAGTGGTCGCCAACCCGGACCGCGGCGCCAGCCTTATGGTCAAGCACCAGAACAACACCGGCGCCATGCTGAGTTCCTGGCAGGGCAAGCCGGAACTGGTGTTCCTCGACGACAGCGGCCAGTCCTACTACGTGCGCCCCGGCGCCAGCGCCGCGCCCTGAGCACGCTCAGCGCATCACCGCCGCCAGGTCATCGGCCAACCGACGCTGCTGCGGCGGGCCGAGTGCCGCACAGGTGATGCGCAGCCCATGCGCCGGTGCAGCCACGGCAAAGACTTCGCCCCCGCGCACATGCCAGCCACGCGCGGCCAGCGCCAGCACCTGTGGCGTGCTGTCGGCCGGCAGTGGCAGCCACAGATTCAAACCTTCCATCGGCATGGGTGTCGGCAGCCCACGCGCCTGCAACAGCGCCTGCAGACCCTGCAGCCGCTGCTGGTAGCGTTCACCGGCCGCAGCGACCTTCGCCCGTTGCTGCGCCGACTCCAGCACCGCACTGACCGCATCCTGCAACAGGTGGCTGACCCAGCCGGTGCCCGCCGCCAAGCGCAGCCGCAGGCGCGCCGCGGTCTGCCCATCGCAGGCCAGCCAGGCCACGCGCAGGTCCGGGCCCAACGCCTTGGACAACGAACGCAGCAGCGCCCAACGCCGATCGTCCATCGGCAGCACCGAGTGATAGACCTGCTGCGAGAGCAGCGCGTAGTGATCGTCGATCAGCACCGCCACCTGCGGATAGCCGGCCAGCAACTGGCGAAGCGCGCGCGCACGCTTCGCATCCAGGCTGGCACCGGTCGGGTTGTGCGCGCGTGGGGTCAGCAGCACCGCACGTGCGCCTGCATCCAGCGCCTGCCGCAGTGATTCCACCTGCATGCCGTGCGCATCCACCGCCACCGGCAACGGCACGTGTCCGGCGGCACCGAGTACGTTGAGGCTGCCCAGGAAACAGGGATCCTCCACTGCGATGCGGTCCCCCGGCAGCAACCATGCCGACAACAGACGCTCGATGCCATCGACCGCGCCATGGGTCAGTTCCAGCGCATAGCCCTGCGGGCAATCGGCATCCAGCGAGGCCCGTGCCAGGCGCTGCATGCGTGGATCGACCGTCTCCACCCCATACAGACGCGAGGCCGTCGCAGCTACGCGCAGGCTGGGCAGGCAGCGCGGATCCGGATTGCCGCCGGCCAGATCATGCAGGGCCAGCCCCGGCGCACTGCCCTCGCGTGCCATCGTCGCCGGCAGGCCGCGCACCACTGTGCCGCGACGCCCCGCCGTACTGGCCAGGCCCGCCGCGTCCAGTCGCTTGTAGGCGGCGGCCACGGTATTGCGGTTGACCCCCAGCTGATCGGCCAGATCCCGCACCGGCGGCAGCACGCTGCCCGCTGCCAGATGGCCGCTACCGATGCCCTCGCGGATGCTGTCGAAGATCGCTTCGGCGCTGCTCCCGGTGATTTTCATTTTGTCCTATGCCAAACTATCTATTGTCCTGTGCCAGTGTATCCCACCCTGGCCACCCCGCACCGGAGGTGCCCCATGTCCCTCGCCCCCGCCGACTGGCCCGTCGCCCAGTCCGTCGAACAGATCGCCGCCAACCTGGCCACCGTGCGCCAGCGCATCGCCAGCGCCTGTGCCCGCGCCGGTCGTGATCCGGCCAGCGTGCGCCTGCTGCCGGTCAGCAAGACCGTCGATGAAGCACGCATCCGCATGGCCGTAGCCGCCGGTTGCCACGAACTGGGCGAAAACAAGGTGCAGGAGGCGCAGCGCAAAGCCGAGGCCATGGCCGACCTTGGCGTGCACTGGTCGGTCATCGGCCACCTGCAGACCAACAAGGCCCGGTACGTCGCACGCTTCGCCAGCGAGTTCCAGGCGCTGGACAGCCTGCGCGTGGCCGAGGCGCTGCAGCAGCGGCTGCTGCTGGAGGACCGCACACTGGAGGTGTTCGTACAGGTCAACACCTCGGCCGAGCCCAGCAAATATGGCCTGGAACCCACTGCGGTGGCCGACTTCGTGCAGCAGCTGCCTGCCTTCGACCGCCTGCGCGTGCGTGGCCTGATGACCCTCGCCATCTTCACCCCCGAGGTGGAACGCGTACGCGCCTGCTTCGTGCGCCTGCGAGAGCTGCGCGATCAGCTGCAGCAGACAGCACCGGCTGGCCTCGACCTGTCGCAGCTGTCGATGGGCATGTCCGGTGATTTTGAAATCGCCATCGAGGAAGGCGCCACTGTCGTCCGTGTCGGCCAGGCGATCTTCGGTGCACGCTCCACGCCCGACAGCTTCTACTGGCCCACCCCGGGAGCACCGGCATGAAGCGCGCCGTTGCCCTGCAGCACGTGGCCTTTGAAGATCTCGGCACCCTGCACCCACTGCTGCTCGCACAAGGGTGGCAGGTAAAGGTCCTGCAGGCAGGCGTGGATGCACTCGACGCCGCCGAAGATGCCGATCTGCTGGTGGTGCTGGGTGGTCCGATCAGCGTCAACGATGGAGCGGCCTATCCGTTCCTCGCCGACAGCATCGCGTTGCTGCAGCGTCGGCTGCAGCAGCAGCGGCCGACGCTCGGCATCTGTCTCGGCGCCCAGTTGATGGCGCGCGCACTGCACGCCGACGTCGCCCCCACCGGCGGCAAGGAAATTGGTTTCGCACCGCTGCTGCTCACCGATGAGGGCCAGCGCTCGCCATTGCAGGCATTGCAGGGCATCCCGGTGCTGCACTGGCATGGCGAAGCCTTCGAACTGCCGGTGGGCGCGCGGCGCCTCGCCAGCACGCCCGCCTGTCGTCACCAGGCCTTCGCCATCGGCCACCATGCACTCGCGTTGCAATGCCATCCCGAACTGGATGCGCGCCAGTTCGAGCGTTGGCTGATCGGCCATGCGCTGGAACTGGCCGAGGCCGGCATCGATCCCGTCGACCTGCGCACGCAGGCCCGCCGCTACGGCGGGCCTCTGGCCGCCGCGGCGACCGCGATGTTCCATCAGTGGCTGCACGACCTGCCGGAGACCCGCCCATGCATTACCGCCTGACCATCCAGCACAACGGCATCCATTGGGGCCATGTCGACTGCGACGGTCCCAACGCGCTGCAACGCATCGATGCCATCGCCGCACGCCTGCCCGCTGCCGAAGGCTTCACCCTGCAACGGCAGAAGGGCATCGGCGAGGAGCGTATCCTCTCCAGCACCGCCGATGGCCTGCGCGTGCTGGCCGCGCAGATCCAGTACCGCGATCTCTGACCATCGCGCCGGGTGCCGGCCAGCGGCCGGCACTACCCGGCTACCCACTCCCATGCGAAGCTTCACGCATGTTGAAACTGTCACGCGGCACCATCGACGGCCTGCGCATTGCCCCACGCTGGCCCGCGTCACAGGTCATCGTCGAGGCCGAGGTCCTGCAGCGCCTGCTCGATGCGCAGGCACGGCTGCCGTCCACCCTGCGCCTGCTGGTCACCCGCGGCTTCGAATGCCGCCAGGGACAGCTGGGCGGCTTCCGGCGCGTGGTCCGGCGGCTGGGCATCGCCGTGTTCCGCTGCTGCTATCGGCATCGCCATGATGAGATCGACGCCATCTTCGGCGCCAATGGCCACGACCTGGACGGGAGCCATGTGGATGTCTCGCTGGTCGTGCATGGCCGGCGCGTGCGTTTACTACCACTGGGCGTGTTCACTCCACTGCGCTGGCAGCAGCAGCGCGTCAGCCGCCATGCCGACGCCGTTGCAGCGGCCAGGGATGCACTGCAGCGATGCGGCTTCGATCTGCACCCCAACGCCACGGAGAGCCTGCAGATCCACTGCGACTATCGCGGCACCACGCTGGCGGAACCGTCGCGTTGATCGACGTTCCCCGCGCGTTGCAGGCAACCTGCACCGACCTCCAGCAACGGCTGGGCCGGATCGACAACCTGTCGGGCAATGGTGAACGCCGCCTCATCATCGAAGGAGAGCTGCTGCGGTTCCCCTATCGTATCTACGCCGACGCCACGGACCTGTTCCGGCTCGCATCCCAACTGCAGGACGATACGCGCGCCCTCTGCCTCTGCCTGCTCTCGCGTCACTGCGACGGACATGTACGGCAACGTGCGATCGAGACGCTGGGTCCCTCGCCGATGCCCTGGGTGCATGCCTTCCAGCTGACCTTGCTGGGTGAGTACGTGGACGAGATCGCATCGGCCGTGGCATTCCAGGCGCAACAGACCGGCCTGCAGCGCTATGCCGCGCTCATTGGCGAGAACCGCGCCTTCGTCGACCTCTGCCGACAACGCGCCGCCAGCTACTGGGATGCCTACTACCGCGCCCGCTACTCCCGCCTGCGCCTGTTCCCGGCCCACCGCCTGCTGCTGCAGATGGCACACGCCGCGCGCTCGCCGTAGCGCTCTCCGCACCCGCCAGCGCACGTCCGCTCGGCACTACCGCAAGACGGGCACCCCCCCGTAGATGCAAATGATTCTCCTTTACTGTAAGGTAATGCCGCTGCCCTTGCCGCCGCGGGCTGTTCCCTTCCCCAGCCTTCGCCCGCCCCGTGCCCACGCCTGTCGAATCGACGGATGTCGCGCAGCTGTGCGCCGCCCACTATCGGCCGCTGCACGCCCACGTCCGTCGCAAACTCCCACAACGCAGTGACGCCGATGATGTCGTCCAGGAAACCTGGCTGCGTGTCGTCAAAGTCGCCGCCAGCGGCCTGCTCAGCAATGGCCGCGCCTACCTGTATCGCGTTGCCCACAACCTGATCGCCGACCACTATCGCCTGATCCAGCGCCGTCGCGAAGAGGCCTTGGATGACGCGCAGCTGCAGGCCATCGCCGATCCCGCCCCGTTGCCCGAGCAATGCCTGCTCGATGCCGAACAACTGCGTCACCTCGATGCGATCATCGCCGCCCTGCCGCCGCGCTCGCGCGAGGTGTTTCTGCTGGCGCGCGTCGAGCAGTGCAGCCTGGCCGACATCGGCCGCCAGCTCGGCATCAGTCGACAGACCGCGCATGGCCATCTGCTGCGCGCGCTGGTGGCCCTGCAGCAGGTGCCCGCCGCATGAGCCAGGATCCGATTGCCCGCGAAGCAGCGCGCTGGTGGCTGCATGCGCACGACGAACAGCGCGACGAAGCTGCCTTCACCCAGTGGTACGAGGCCGATCCACGCCACGCGGCGCAATACCAGCACCTGTTGCAGCTGTGGCAGGCCGGTGCAGCACTGCCGAGCCTGCAACGGCAACAGCAGCGTCGCCAGCGCCGGCGACTGCGCGAAGCCGGCATCGCCGTGCTGCTGCTGTGCGCGCTCGGCCTCTACACCCGGCACAACGCCCTCCCGCCGGAACAGACACTGCGCACGGCATCAGGCGAGATCGAGGACGTGCGCCTGCACGACGGTTCGCGTCTGCAGCTGTCGCCGGACAGCGAAGTGGACGTGCGCATCGATGCCCACCGGCGTGCGCTGCAGCTGCGGCAAGGCCAGGCCTGGTTCCAGGTCGCACCTGATCGCGACCGTCCGTTCCAGGTGCATACGCCACACGGCACGGTCACGGCGTTGGGTACTGCCTTCGACATCGCGGTCAGTGGCGATGCCAGCGTAGTGACCGTCACCGAACACCAGGTCCGCGTGGACAGTGACACGGGCAGCAGCGAAGCGGCCGCCGGCCAGCAGCTGCGCTTCGATGGCACGGCACCCTCGCCCGCGCTTGCAGCAGCCCCGGCACAGCTGGCATGGCGCGAACGCCGGCTGGCCTGGGTCTCCGCGCCACTGGTTGACGTCGTCCGGGATCTGGATCGCTGGCACGGGGGCCATACCTGGATCGCCGGCGACGCACTGCGGCAGCAGCCGGTCACGGTGCTGGCCGACGCGGATACGGCCGCGCGCAGCCGCGACCAGCTGGCCACCGAGCTGCACGTGCGCGTTGTCCGTATCGGGCCCAACCTGCAGGTGTGGCTGCCGGCGAAGGCATCGTCCGATGCACGCTGAACGCATCGACCCTGACATCCGGGCCACCGCTGCGTCTTCCCAGGGTGACGACGCACTGCGTCACTCCCTGGAGCCCACGATGCTGTCCCACCGCCCCCTTGTTCTTGCGCTGTCTCTTGCCTGCGCCGGTATCGCCCCCGTGCTTGCTGCGAACGCGCAGGCACAGACCAGCGCAACCCGCCGCTATGATATTCCCGCCCAGCCGCTGGTCACCGCGCTGGACGCCTACAGCCGCGTCAGCGGCGTCGATCTGGTGATCGGCCGTGCCCTGCCAGCCAACCAGAGCGCACCCGCCCTGCAGGGTGACTTCGACGACACCCAGGCATTGGCACGGCTGCTGGCTGGCAGCGGCCTGCGCGCGCGCTTCATCGATGCACGCCGTGCCACCCTCGAACCGGCGCCAGCCGGCACCGACGATGGCAGCCGCCAGACTGGCCCGCTGCGCGTGCAGGGGCGCACCGCCCATGCCATTGATCCGGGTACCGGGGCGAGCCAATACATTGCGGCCACACAGGATGGCTTCGCGCCGAAGATCGGCAGCGAACGGGTCGCCATGGCCGAGCGCCAGGACGGCAACAGCCTGCTGCGCTCGATGCCTGGCACGCACAGTTTTCACTCGCGCAGCCAGCCCGGCCTGCAGATCAACATCCGCGGCATGGCCGGCGCAGGCCGGGTCAACACCATGATCGACGGCGTCACCCAGACCTTCCGCAACAACGCCGGCCATGGCTCGGGCGGCCCGTTCGCCTACGTGGACCCGTTCCTGCTGGCAGGCGTCGACGTTCAGCGCGGCGCGGTCAGCGGTGGCGATGGTGCCGGCACGCTGGCCGGCAGTACCAACTTCCGCACCCTGGACATCGAAGACCTGGTCTCCGATGGCCGCGAGTGGGGCCTGCGTGCTGGCTACCGGCATGGCAACAACGGCTATGGCAGCGGACGTACCTTCGCCGGCGCCTGGCGCCACAGCGAAGACGGCGGCGATCGCCAGTTCGGCCTGTTGGCAGCAGCCAGCAGCAGCCGCAGCAGTGAATACGCAACGTCCCGTGGCCAGAAAAACAGCGCCGACCCCGGCAGCCAGCACCCCAGCAGCTGGCTGCTGAAGGCGCGCCTGCAGCCCAGCGACCAGCACCGCCTGGACCTGAACCACATGCGCTATGAGAACGACTTCTACCACAACTATCCGTGGCAGATTTCCGCTCGCAACCAGCGCGCCAGCTACCACTACACGCCCTACTCGCCGTGGATCGACCTGCGCGCCAGTTTCGCCGCCAACAAGACCCGGCTGTTCTATCCGCCGGTGGAAGATTCCAGCTACATCGGCCGGCGTACCCACAGCAGCCTGAGCAGCTGGAACGTGGACAACACCAGCCGCTTCGACATCGGCGCCGTACAGGCACGCTGGAACACCGGCATCAAGCACCAGTCGGACATCTTCGTTGCCGATACCCCCACCCTGCGTGGCGCCAACCCACAAGGGCGCAGCCAACTCGACAGCGTGTTCACCACCCTGGAGCTGCAGTACGACATCTACGCGCTGTCGGCGGGCCTGCGCCAGGACCGCTACGGCATCCGTGGCCACGTCCCCACCTGCTCGGATGTGCCTGGGCAATGCCTGGAGATCGGAGGTGGCGGCATCGACGTCGATCGCACCCAGCATGCGCTCAGCCCCAGCCTCTCGCTGTCGGTGCAGGCCACCGACTGGCTGCAGCTGTTTGCCGAAGCCTCGCGCACCTCACGGCCGCCGCGCGTGCAGGAAATGTTCTTCGAGAAGATCCCGCTGGAAGGCATGAGCGATGCCGACGGCGTCGGCGCCAACCCCTTCCTGCGCCGCGAGCATTCGCGCAACCTGCAGTTCGGCGCCAACCTCAGCACCAGCTCGCTGCTGGTCGACGGCGACCTGGCGCAGCTGCGCCTGACCCGCTTCGACAACCGCATCCGCGACTACATCAAGCCACAGTACCTGCTGATCGTGCATCCGCCGGAAGTCGAACCGTTCGTGGTGCCGATCGACAGCGACCCACAGCTCAACGCATGGACCGACAGCCTGGATGTGGACGACTTCAGCACCACCACGCGCTGGATGAACCATCCTGGCGTGGTGCGCATGCGCGGCCTCGAACTGGAAGCGCACTACGCCAGCGAGCACTACCACGCCACCCTCAGCTGGACCCGCTCGCGCACCAGCGCACCGGCCATCGAATTCGTCAACCTGGAAGACATCACTGCCCTGCCCGACCGCTACTGGACGCTGGATGTCGGCGGCCGCTGGTGGCAGCAGCGCCTGCAGGCCGGTGTGCGCGCCGAGTACTCCGGCCCCACCGAAGAGGGTTACGACTTCTTCCAGACCCGCAAGACCGGCGGCACCGGCGTGCTGCTGGATTTCTACGCCAGCTTCAAGCCGCAGGCCAACACCACGCTGTGGCTGAACATCGAAAACCTGCAGAACAAAGCCTATGACAACAACGCCTCCATCGACAGCATCTTCAGCCCTATCCTGGACCGCGGCAACGGCCGTGGCCGTACCGTCTCGGTGGGCGTCAATGTGGCGTTCTAGCCGGCGCTGGCTGGCGCTGGGGCTGATCGCGCTGGCGGCGGCAGCCAGCGCGCAGCCGATGCCCGGCAAGGTGATCGACCTGGCCAGTGGCAAGGCACTGGACCAGGCCGCGTTCGTGCAGCGGGTTGCCGCCGCCGAGCGCGTGCTGCTCGGCGAGCGTCACGATATCGATGCCGACCATGACGCCGAACGTTGGCTGCTGCAGGCATTGCAGCAGCGGCGTCCGCAGGGCGCGCTGATGCTGGAGATGATCGCCAGCGAACGCCAGCCCCGACTGCAGCGTGTGCAGCGCTGGCTGGACAAGGGCAACCGGGCAGAATCGCAACGGTTGGCCGAACTGCTGGACTGGGATCCCCGCTGGCCATGGACACGCTATGGCGGACTGGTACAGATCGCCACCGACAGCGGCATCCGCCTGCAGGGCAGCAACCTGTCGCGCGCTGAAGTCGACACGCTGCTGGCGTCATCGCCCGAGGTGGTGTTCCCGGCCGACGGCGCGCGGCAGCGGTTGTCAGCGGTGGTGCTGGCCCAGCACGCCGACGCCGCGCCCATGCTCGATGGCATGCTTGCCGTTCAGCACGCACGCGACACACGGATGGCGCAGGTGCTGATGCAGTCGCCGGCCCCCGCCCTGCTCGTCGCCGGCCGTTGGCATGTGCTGCGTGGCACCGGCGTACCCGGTTATCTGCCAGCCTCTGTGCCAGCGCTGGTGATCGCGCTGGCATCGGCCGACGAAGACGTGGCGGGTGACGACGCCAACCTGATGTGGGTGGTCGGCGATGAGTGAGCGTCGGCAGCACTGGCAAGCGGTGACGATCAGCGTCGGGCTGCACCTGCTGCCGTTGCTGCTGTTCGTCCATTGGGTGTCCACCCCGCCGCTGCTGCCGCCTCCCGAAAAGGACGTGCGCATCAGCCTGCGCCTGCTGGCACCGGCCACACCACCGCAGCCGGTGGAAGAACTGCAGGCCGAGCGCCCCAGCCAGGCGCAGCAATCGCGGGCGGCCGAAGCACGCAAAGCACCCCCGCCGCCACGCGCCACGGCGGCACCCGAAGGCAACCTCGCCGCCAGCGAGAAGAATGGCGACGGCCACCAGCCCTTGCCTGTGGCCCCGCCTGCGGCCGCGACCGATGCCCGTTCCGCACCGGCATCGATCACGGCCGCACCGCCCGCCCCGGACGCACCACCGGCGGACTTCCAGGCCGGCGCCGCCAGCGACCAGTGGGAAGCCCGCCTGATGGCGCGGCTGGAGCGTTACCGCTACTACCCCGCCGTAGCGAGGTCGCGGCGCCAGCAGGGCACCGCATGGGTCAGGGCCAGCATCAGCCGCGACGGCCACCTGCTGGCATTGCGCCTGGAGCAGCCCAGCGGACAGCCGATGCTGGATGAAAGTGCGCTGCAGACATTCCGACGCGCGCAGCCCCTGCCGCGGATTCCAGAAGAGCTGCCGGCTCCGCAGGAACTGGTGGTGCCGGTGGAGTACTACCTGCGCTAAGCGCTGTAGGCCTGGGCCTCGATCTCGAACAGCATTCCGTCCAACGCCAGCCGCGGCACCGGAATCAGCGTGCAGGTAGGTGCCGGGCGATTGGCCCAGCGTCGCCGCACCTGGCGGGCGATGATGCCCAGGCGATCCTCATCGTGGTCGACCACCAGGATCCGCAGTCGCGCAACATCGGTCAGATCCGCGTGGGCCGAGCGCAGCGCGGTCTGCAGATTGTCCAGTGCCTGCGACACCTGCTCCTCGAAACCGGGCGACAGGTTTCCCTGGTCATCTTCGCCGCCCTGCCCAGCGATATGGATCACCCGCGCTGGCAGTCGCACCACCGCCACGTGCGAGTATCCGTTGGCACTGGGATCGTGCAGGCCAGGGGGATCGAACAGATCCAGCAGGCCATGGCTGAAGTCCGGAGTGGTCAGCAGGTTCATACCGCATGCCTCGTGGGGAATGCGAGGCAGTCTGCTACCTCAACTGCTGTTGAGGTCAAACCTATTGCATGCAACAGAGCGGCCCACCGCATGCAACGATCGGCTGCAACAACATCAGGTCCATGCCGGGTCCGCGGTGAAATCGATCGTCAGCCAGAACGTGCTGCTGCGCGCGTCCATCCGCACCGCGATCTCATCGCGCATCGCATCCACCTCACCCATCGTGCCCAGCGGCGTCGACGGCGAGGTCAGGATGTGGATCTCGATGAACCGCATGCGCCCCATCTTCGCGACATGGCTGGTGAAGCCTGCATAGCCATGCTCGGCCACGAATGCCTGCATCACCTGCTGCACGCGCTCGTCCAGGTCATCGGGTGCCACCTGCAGCACTTCCCGCATGGCCTTCCACGCACTGCGCGCCGGCACCGGCAACACCGCCAGGCTGATCAACGCCAGCACCATCGAATCCAGATAAGGCACCCAGTGGTGCCACTGCCCACCGTGCAGCGCCAGCGCCAACACGAAGGCCAGCACCACCGCCAGGCTCATCAATCCACCCAGCAGCCAGCCACGCACATCCAGCCACAGCAATGCCGACTGCAACCTGCGCGCACGCTGGGCCACGAACGCGGCCATGCCGAGGTTGCTGGCACTCAGCAGCGCCGCCCACCAGAGGGCGGGCCCGAACTTCACTTCGTGCCCGCCGGTGGTCAATCCAATCACCGCGTTGGCCAGCGCATACACGCAGGCCAACGACAGGATCACTCCGCCCAGCGCCTCGACCATCGGCTCCAGGTGCCAATAGCCGTACTGGAAGCGCGGACTGTGCTCCCGCGCCACCAACCGCAGCACCGACAACGACACCAGGGTCAGGGCTACGTCGACCAGGCTGTAGATGCCGTCGAACAGGATGGCCTGCGATCCCACCAGCAGGCCACCGATGAAGCCGACCGCGCTGACCGCCACGGTGACCCCGATCGAGAACTTCAGGATGCGTTGCTCGCGCGCGGTATCCATCGTTCGCCGAAGGGCCCACCGTACCGGCTCAGGCCTTCAGCACCTCCACCTTGTAGGACGGCACGTCGCCATCGCGCTCGATGATAAGGCCATGCACATCCGACTCGAAACCCGGGAAGCGCGCGTTCTGCTCGCGGGCGATGCGCAGCGACTGGATGATCGGCTCGTCGCGGTCGCCGAAGCGCTCGCCCGGCATGATCGTCGGGATGCCCGGCGGGTACGGCACCAGCATCGTCGCAGCGATACGGCCACTGATCTGCTCGATGTCGACCCGCTCGATTTCGCCCTTCACCAGGTGGTTGTAGGCATCGGCCGGAGTCATCACCGGTGTCGGCAGGTCCACGTACATCTCACGCATCACCTTGGCTACCGCGAACTCCTGGTTGAACGCATGCAGTGCGTCACACAGGTCACGCAGGCCCCAGCCGGCATAGGCATGGGGGTAGTCGGCAGCCAGCGACGGCAGCGCCTGGCTCAGCGGCGCGTTGCGGTCGTACAGCTCCTTGAACGCCATCAGTTCGGTAACCAGCGTGCTCCACTTGCCCTTGGTGATGCCCATCGAGAACAGGAACAGCACCGAGTACAGGTTGGTCTTCTCCACGGTGATGCCGCGGCCCCACAGGAACTTGCTCAGCACCGCTGCCGGGATGCCCAGCTTGGCCATGCTGCCGTCCATCGACAGGCCCGGGGTCAACAGGGTCACCTTGATCGGATCGATCAGCACATAGTCATCGACCAGGTTTTCGAACCCGTGCCAATGCGCATCGGGCTGCAGGTACCACTCCTCGCGCTTGGCGACCAGCGGCGCCGGTGTATCGCCCTTGTCCAGGCTGCGCTCGACCTGGGTCGGCTGCCATACGCTGAACCACCAGTCATCGCGACCCAGATCATCGCGCACGTGCAGCATGGCCCGGCGGAAGGCAATCGCCTCGTCATGCATTTCCTGCACCAGCGAACGACCGGCATCGCCCTCCATCATCTTCGAGGCCACATCGCACGCGGCGATCACCCCGTAGTGCGGGCTGGTCGAGGTATGCATCATGAACGCTTCGTTGAAGCGCTCGGCATCCAGGTCGCGGCTGGCCGAGTTGCGCACATGGATCATCGACGCCTGCGAGAACGCGGCCAGCAATTTGTGGGTGGAATGCGTGGTGAAGATGATCGCATCCTGCTCACGCGGCTTGCCCTTGGCCATGCCGTAGTGGTTCTCGTAGAACGGATGGAACGCGGCATAGGCGTACCAGGCCTCATCGAAATGCAGGAAGTCGACCGCGCTGCCGATCTCATCGGCGATCTTTTCGGCGTTGTAGCACAGGCCGTCGTAGGTCGAGTTGGTCACCACCGCGATGCGCGGCTTGGAGCCGGCCTGGTAGGCCTGGCTGGCCAGCGGATTGGCGGCGATGCGCTGCTGCAGCGCTTCCGGCGTGAACTGGTCCAGGCTGATCGGGCCGATGATGCCGTGTGCATTGCGGCTGGGCGTGAAGTACACCGGCACCGCGCCGGTCATGATCAACGAATGCAGAAGCGACTTGTGGCAGTTCCGGTCGACGAACACCACGTCGCCGCGGGCCACGGTGCCATGCCACACGATCTTGTTGGCTGTCGACGTACCGTTGGTGACGAAGAAGGTGTGGTCGGCACCGAAGTTGCGTGCTGCCTCGTTCTCGGCATCCTTGATCGGGCCAGTATGGTCCAGCAGCGAGCCCAGCTCCGGGACCGAAATCGACAGATCGCTGCGCAGCGTGTTCTCACCATAGAACTGGTGGAAGGCACGCCCGACCGGCGACTTGGTAAAGGCCACGCCGCCGGCATGGCCCGGCGTATGCCAGGAATAGTTCGACTCGGCAGCGTGATGGATCAGCGCCTTGAAGAACGGCGGCAGCAGGTTCTGCATGTAGTCTTCGGCTGCACGCATCACCTGCCGCGAAATGAAGCTCTTGGTGTCTTCGAACAGGAAGATGAAGCCGTGGATGTACTTGAGCAGCTTGCTCGGCACCTTCTCGATGGTGCGTCGCTCGCCGTACAGGAACACCGGCAGGTTGGCGCGGCGCGCACTCTGCTCGCGCAGGAAGGCGGTCAGGCGCTGGAACTCGCCATCAACCTCCTCGCTGCCGTCGATCGAGATCAGCACCGCCGAAGCGGCCACGTAGGTACGGGCACCTGCACGGGCATCGTCCAGGTTCAGGCCGCACAGCACGCGCTGGTCATTGCTGCGCAGCTCTTCCACCAGCGCACGGATGAGGATGCCGCCGATGCGCGGCGAGTCGTAGTCACCGTCGATGACGATGACCGGATAATCCAGGGACTTGAAATACACGTTGATTCTCCTTGTCTAACTCAGGAACGCTGGGCGCCGGACGAGATTGCCGCCGCCTCGCGGGAACGCTGCCGCTGCTGGCGACGCTCCTCGCTGAAGAAGGGATAGAACACGGTGATGAACAGCACGAACAGGAAGGCGTACTGCACGATCGTTCCCGACGAGCCATAGATCGCCCACAGGCAGTACACGACCGTCAGGCTGGTGAGGGTCCAGAACGCACCGGTGTGCACCAGCGTGTGCGAACGCTCCACCACGAAATAGCAGGCCACGCACGAGTAGATGTACGGCAGCAGGGTCAACACCACCGCCGCCGAGGTGATCACGTCGAACTGTGCAGAGGCGGTCTTCGAGGTGGAGGTCACCAGCACCGCCAGGGTCATCAGCACCGCCACGATCAGCACGCCCTTGACCGGCACGTCGTCCTTGTTGGTCTTGCTGAAGATGCTCGGGAACAGGCCATCATCGGACGCTGCCTTGGCGCTCTGCGCGGTCAGCAGGATCCAGCCGCCCAGCGAGCCGGCGGCGCCGACGAAGGCACACAGGCTGACCACCGCACCACCCCAGCCACCGACGGCCTTGGCCGCTGCCAGTGCGAACGGTGCATCGGAGGTCTGCAGTTCACCGTTGGGTACCATGCCCATGATCACCGACGAGCTGGCGATGTAGGCGATGGCGGCCAGGAACACGCCGGCCAGGGTGGCGCGGGCGACGTTCTTCTCCGGGTTCTCGACCACACCAGCGGTCACCGATGCCGATTCCACGCCGATGAACGCCCACAGGGTCAACGCCGCAGCACTGGAGATCGCACCGAAGTTCGATTCGCCGGACACGTTGTAGGCGCCCTTGAAGATGTCGGCATCGAAGAAGAACCAGCCGAAGATGGCGATACCCAGGATCGGCACCAGCGCAAAGCTGGTGGTGACGGTCTGCACGCGGCTGACGAATGCCGGGCCGATCATGTTGGCAAAGCTCAGCGCCCACACCAGGATCAGCACCGCGATGCAGCGCACCAGCGGCTCGGACAGGATCGGGAAGAAATAGCTGAAGTAACCCACCGCCGCGATGGGAATGGCAACGTTGCCTATCCAGTTGGCGAACCAGTAGATGGTGTTGGTCTGGAAGCCCATGTAGGGGCCGAACCAATCGCGTGCATGCGCGTACGGGCCACCCGCTTTGGGCGCCAGCTTGCCGAGCTTGGCGAACACGAAGGCCAGCAGCAGCGCACCGGCCGTGGTGATCAGCCAGCCCCATATCGAGGCGGTACCGATCTTGGCCAGGCTGGAGGGCAGCAGGAACACCCCTGAGCCCATCATGTTGCCGGCGACGAGGAAGGTGGCTCCGACCACCCCGATTTTCTTTGCTTCTGCCATGACAATCTCCTGTACCTGGCATGGGCCCGGTGAACCCGGGCGTGGGGAATGGCTACGCTGGCGTGCTGCCGCTGGCGCCTACTTGATGAAGTTGTATTGCAGGCTGCCCTGCACCCGGACCGTGTCGCCGCGCGCTCCGCCCTGCTGCTGCAGGCGGCCGTACAACAGCTCCATGCCCATCGTCCACGACGGTGCCGGGCTCCAGATCAGGTTGAACACGCCGTAGCGGCTTTGCCGGAATGCATCGGTCGGCAGCGCCGCATTGCGCTCCAGGGTCAGCTGACCGTAGATCAGGTTCGAGCGCCACAGATCCGACCAGTAATGGGTGTAGCCGACGAAGCCACCGTGCAGGTCCAGCGCATCGATGCGCCCATCGGCACCTACCACGGCATCCAGGCCCGAGCCGGTGAGATCGGCGGTGTAGCGGCTCAAACCGCGACCGCCCAGCGCGCCGAACAGCAGCAGATCGCGTTCCCCCACCGAGGCCGAGCCACTGAGCTGCGCGCCACCGGCAAAGACGCGGTCACGACGGGCATCGCCGTCGTAGGCCAGATTGCGCGCCACGACGCCCAGTTGCAGATGGCCCCAGTCGCGCTCCATCCGCGCGATGGCACTCACATCCGGCAGTCGATTGACTGCCGCCATCGCATCGCTGGCGCCGGCCAGCTCGGTGTCCGGGTCTTCGGCGGCCAGCGTCAGGGTGTTGCCCTTGCCCAGCGCAAAGCTGTGATGGATGCCGGCCACCAGCAGGTAGCCGGCGCCGCCGGGGCCCGCAAAATCCAGCGTGTCGGGCAGGCTGTCCGGATCCATGAAACTGGAATAGCCATAGCCCGCGTAGGTGTTGCCCAGCTGGCCATAGGCATGGCGCAGACGGAATTCATAGCCATCGCTGCTGCCGAAGAAATCATTCTCCAGATAGAAGCGCAGGTTGCCGTGCGTGGTCGGCCGCCGCGCCTCGAAGCTGAAACGCGTCTGCTTGGCGTGGATGTTGAAGTTCGAAACATCGCGATGGCTGCCGCCCACCGGCATCGACGAGGGAATGAACTGATCCTCGTCCCCTGCCCCGCGCGAATCCGCGATCGCATCGAGCTTGGCATAGCCGCCAATGCGGATCACGGTGTCGGTGCCGGGAATGGCGAAGAAGCCTTTCAGATCCGGATCGGTGGGGCCGGCGGCGCTGTCTGGACGCGAAGCCGCCGTTGAAGGATCGGCCACCGATTCACGCTGTGGCAGCACCGGCTGCGCGACGCCAGGCACCTGGGTGGGGTGAAGGATCCCACTGGTGGTTGGCACATTCAGGGTCGACTGCGCTGCTGCGGGCATCGGCGACGACGCGGCAACGGGGGCCGCAGCTGCATGCTCTTCGCGCCGTTCAAGCTGGTCCAGACGCTGCTGCATGCCTTCCAGCGTCTGCCGCATCGCGTCGATCTCGCGACGCAACGCCTGCGCATCGTCCTGAGCATGCAGCGGCATCGCTGCCATTGCCGTCAGACACCCCAGACTCAGTACCGCCAAGCGCATTGCATCCTCCCTGGACTGAAACTCCCGCTGTGCGGCCGTACAACGCGCGTGCGCCATCCCGACCTCAACGAGCCGTTGCTGGAAATACGGGTACTGCGTGGACAACCGTTGCCAGCCTGCGCGTTGCAGGCAACAGGGCAATGACACTGTCCCGATTGCCAACACTGCGCCGGAGTCGCTCCCACTGCAGCAGTGCTGCCGAAGGGGTGGCGACCGCAGGCGTCTGGGTAACAAGCGCTGGGTGAGAGTGTGGTGAATGGCATTGCGCGCACGCCCTCTCGAGGGCGTGACGTATGCGGCATCCATAGCGCAGTGACGCTGTAATCCATGCGCCAAGGCTAGTTCGACTGTCGTTTTTGGCCTTGATTGGGATCAAAGCGAAATGCTTGATGTCAGTCACGATTCAGACGTGACATCTGTTCACGACTTGCGCAGCCCTCATCGCCGGGACTGTCGCAGAAAGCAACAGGCCCGCACGTTGCCATGCGGGCCTGTTGCTCAAAACAGCATGTCGAGGTGCCTCAGCGTGGGCCGAGTACCGCCTGCAGATCGTTGCCCTGCGGAAGGCCAGCACGTCGCTGCACCTGGCCCTGCGCATCCTGGAACAGGATGCCCGGCGTGCCCTGGAAGCCCATCTCCACCATCAGCACCTGATTGGCATCCAGCTTGGCTGCGATCTCCCGGCTGATGTTGGGCAGCGGCTTGATGCCACCACGATCAAACTGATGCTCGTTCTCCAGCAGTGCCGCACTCGGATCGCGTGCGGCCATGATCGCCGCCGCCTTGGCCGGGCTGTCCTCACGGATCACGCCGACCATGATGTGCCGCAACTGCACCTTTCCTGCGTCCACCCAGGGGCGTGCCGCCTCCCAGAATTTGTGGCAGTAAGGGCAGTTGGCATCACTGAAGGTGTACACCACGCGCGGCGCATCAGCCTTGCCATCGCGTACCCAGGCACTGGTTTCAAGCTTGCTCCACATCTTGGCCGACATCGGCGCGGCAACCAGCTTCTCCAGCGTCTCGGCTGCAACTTCGTTGCCCTCGGCGTCGAACAGGCTGCCCACCAGCACGTGCTTGCCATCGGCGGTCACGTAAGCCGCCGCCGGCTGCTGGCCGCCAACCATGCCGGCAAAGCCACGCAGGCCGCCGGGCGCGTCGAATTCGGAGACCACCTCGAAGCCATGCTTCTCGATGCCCTTCAGGACAGCCGGCAACTCACCCTTCTTGGCGGCGGCCGATGCCGAAGCCGTTGCCGGTGCAGCGGCATCCTTGCCCGGCGGGGTCTGTGCCTGGCTGCAGGCAGCCAGCGCCAGCATGGCCGGCAGCATCAGCGTATGCGCGATGCGCGGGGAAATCGACAACATGGAAACTCCGTAGTGGGATGCCAGCGCAGGCTACCGCAGCCGGCGCAGTTTGTGTTCAAGACCGGCCTGGGTCAGTTCGCCGAGATGCAGTTCCTGCAACCGCCCCTGCGCATCGAAGAAGAGCGTGGAAGGGAAAGCCCGGACGTCCAGCGTGGTCGACGCAGCCGAAGCCTCATCCAGCAGGACGTTGCCCAGCGAGAGGTGTTCAGCAGCAAGAAAGGTCTGGACCTCGACAAGGGTCTCGCCCTGGTTGAGGAAGACGAACTGGATATCTGCATGTTTCTGCTGCGCCGTCGCCAGCACCGGCATCTCCCGGCGGCACGGGCCACACCAGCTGGCCCACAGGTTCAGTACCAGAGGCTTGCCATGAAACGTCTGCAGGTCAATCGCTCTGCCCTGCAGGTCGACCACCTGCAGCGTGGGCAGTGGCATCTGCTTTGCCTGCCAGTACGCGAGCCCCTGGCTTGCCCCGCCCCACAACAGCAACCCAACCAGCGCACCTGCCAGCACCGGCGCCCGCAACGGGCGCTGCCTGCGCAGCCGCCACAGCACCCAGGCAAATCCAGCGCCAACAACGACGGGCAGGTGGTACCCGCCATCGGCAATCTGCAGCACGCTCCAGGGAGCTTGGCGATAGAGGCTGAAATGCGCTGCGACAAAGGACAGCCGGCCACACAGCAGGCCAACCAGCAACATGTCCAGCACCATACCAGCGGCGGGCGGTCGAACCTCACCAGGCTCACCACGCGACCAGATCCGCGCAATGGCCATCGCCAGCAGCAGGAAAATCAGGATCAACACCACCGGCATCGGCACCGGCCCAACACTCGACATCCGCTCACCCGCTCTCGCCTGCACAGACCCGCATGGTCAAAGCGTCGAGCCCGCGATGCAAGCACGACGCATTGAACCGTGTTCATCAAGCGGCGCTGCGACCCAGCTGCGTGCCCGGCGAGGCGCGCAGCCCCCGCAGGCTGCCGGCCACGGCAGGCGTCAGCGGACGATCGCGGCGTTTGCTGCTGACGTGGCGACGATAGTTGGCGGGCGTCATGCCGACAATGCGCAGGAACAGCCGACGGAACGCGCTCTGATCGGCGTAACCCACACCCCAGGCAACTTCATCGATGCTGGCACCCTGCTGCAGCAACGTCTGCGCCTTGGCCACGCGCAGCCGCTGGCAATACTCGATGGGCCGCAGCCCGGTCGCCTTCAGGAATCGACGCTGCAGGGTGCGCGGTTCCAATCCGGCGATCTCGCAGATCGCCCCCAGCGTGGCCCCACGTGCAGCCGTGGTATGCAACCAGCGCTGCGCCTTCAGCACGTCACGGTCGCCGTGGGCGAAGTTGGCACTGAATCGCTCCAGATCCTGCTGGATGCCGACCGGCACCACGATGCCCAACTGCTGTGCCACCGCGCTGGCCACGCCCTGGCCGTGCAGCCGGTACAGCAGGCGCAAGCCAAGGAAGCGCCACGCCTGGGCGCCGCCCACGGTAAGCAGATCGCCGTCATCGACGAGCGCCCGCTCACTGGGCGCCGAGCTGCCGACCTGCACCTGCAGCGCCGGATGGCGGTTGAGGTCAGGGCCGGACACCGTGCGCCCGGTCAGCAGACCGGCCCGCGCCAGCACACTCACCCCGTCACCGGCGGCGGCCAGCAGGCTGCCGCCATCGTAGTGGGCCCGCAACCAATCCAGCAGGACGTCTTCGGCACGCACCGACGTGCTGGAACTGACCTGCCCCGGCAAGGCGATCACCGCAGGAATTGCCGCGTCCAGCATCTCGGCACCGGCGATGCGATGCACACCGGTATTGCTGGCGGGCACGATCCAGCGGGTCACCAGCACCCGCTTGCAGGGCCGCCGCTGCTGCTGTGCCAGGCGATTGGCGACGTGTGCCATTTCGGCAAGCACCGACGCAGCCGACGGGTCGCCTCCGGGGTATTCAACCACCGCAACCTCGACGAATCCCTCGTTCCTGATTCCCTCCACTCCCCACCTCCTCTTCCGGTTCAGGCCGTCGAGCGGCCGGTTCAGGCGCAGGGTAGGAACTGCTTTGCCCTGGGGGATATGAAGAAAGTTGCAAAGTGTGCTGAATAGGCGATGCCGGCAAAGCCTTGACTCTTGACCAGAGTCCAGGGATGACTATGCACGGCAGGTCCCCAGGAGTCCGCCGTGAACATTGGTCAGTTGGCACGTCAGGCAGGCGTTCCCATCGATACCGTCCGCTACTACGAACGTCAGCAGCTTCTGCCCACCGCAGCGCGCTCGGCAGGTGGCTACCGCATCTTCGGCGAGCAGGACCTGCGACGCCTGCGCTTCATCCGCCGGGCAAAGGCGCTGGGCTTCAGTCTCGATGAGATCGGTGAACTGCTTTCCCTCAGCGACCATCCTCCGCAGGACATGGGCAGTGTGCGTGACACCGCGCTGGTACGCCTGCAGGACATCGAACTGCGGATGGCCGAACTGCAACGCATGCATGGCGCCCTCTCCCAACTGGTCGATGCCTGCCCCGGACATGGCGCGCTCGACCAGTGCCCGATCCTGGCAGCGCTGACCGGGGAAGACCGCTGAACCCTTCGCGTCTGCATCGACACATGTGCTGCCCGGCATGCGGAAAACGCAGCTGCGCCACCGCGCGCGTTACGTGAAGAAAAGTGCAACAAAGCGCTTGCCAACCCCCGGGGGCACAGCTATTATTTCGCTCCTCAGCGACGTGGGGCCATAGCTCAGCTGGGAGAGCGCCTGCATGGCATGCAGGAGGTCAGCGGTTCGATCCCGCTTGGCTCCACCATACTTTCGGCATTAGGCCGTCGAAAGGTCGCAAAGAACATTGATGAGATCTGCGTCCCCATCGTCTAGAGGCCTAGGACATCACCCTTTCACGGTGGCGACCGGGGTTCGAATCCCCGTGGGGACGCCACTCATCATGAACAACGAGGACCCGGCCGATAACCGGGTCTTTTTTGTTCACCGCCCACCGGCATTCAGGTTGTGGCGTCGGAACGCTCCCTGCCCTTGTGGCAATGAACGGCTCGATGAAAAAAGCTTCAAAAAAAGCTTCCACAAATGTGAACAGGCAGGTATGATAGGCGGCTCGGTAACACGGGGCCATAGCTCAGCTGGGAGAGCGCCTGCATGGCATGCAGGAGGTCAGCGGTTCGATCCCGCTTGGCTCCACCACTTTCGACATTAGGCCGTCGAGAGTTCTACAACTTGAAGTTTTTCGTGCGTCCCCATCGTCTAGAGGCCTAGGACATCACCCTTTCACGGTGGCGACCGGGGTTCGAATCCCCGTGGGGACGCCAGTTTCAAAAAGGACCCTGCTCCCAGCAGGAATCCGAAGTTTCATGGGGCCATAGCTCAGCTGGGAGAGCGCCTGCATGGCATGCAGGAGGTCAGCGGTTCGATCCCGCTTGGCTCCACCACTTTCGGCATTAGGCCGTCGAAAGTTCTACAACTTGAAGTTTTTCGTGCGTCCCCATCGTCTAGAGGCCTAGGACATCACCCTTTCACGGTGGCGACCGGGGTTCGAATCCCCGTGGGGACGCCAATCTTTGAAACCCCGGCTTCGGCCGGGGTTTTTCTTTGCCTGCGATTCCGCGATGACCGCACCTCAGAACCGGCGATACATGCCGATCGAGGCTGGCGCGGTCGGCGCAAAGCCAAACTGCGCATACAGCCGATGCGCTTCGCCATCGGCCAACAGACTCACATACGCCGACGGCGGCAGATTGCCCTGCATCCAGTCGCTCAGACGCTGCATCACCGCCTTGCCCAGACCCTGACCCTGCAGACGCGGTAGCACGGCGATATCGCAGACCTGCAGATGGCAACCGCCATCGCCGATGATCCGGCCCATCGCTACCAGCTCGCTGCCCTGGAAGGCACAGACGCCGAAGACGGTGTTGGGCAATGCCCGCGTCGCCGCCTCGTGCGTCTTTGCGCTGAGGCCGGCCAATGCGCGCAGCTGGCAGTAGTCCTCGACCGTCGGCACCGCCTCGCGGAACTGGATCGTCTGTGGATCATTCATGCAACGTCTCCTGGAAGGTCAGGCTATCCTGCCGCATCCTCGTCGCAGCCGCTGCGACCCTTCTTCCGGCAGAGTCCCATGTGCTATTCCGCCCTGATCCGCGCCGACTACGCCAAGCTGGTGCGCGAGTTCGGCGCCGTCCTCTCCCTGGAGGAATTCGCCGAACTCTATGCGCATGATCCCGGCAAGAAACGACCGAAGACGCCGAAAGCCATGGACGACGGTTTTGCTGGTGCGCGCACCGAACTGGGCCGCGACATCGTGGCGAAGATCCAGCAATGGCATGCACAGGAGCGGCAGCAGTTGCAGGCCGAACTGCAACGGCAGCTTGAACGTCGCGACATCGCCAATGCCACCCTGGCCACGCGGCCCACACAGAAGGCACGCAATGACCTGCGCGTTGCCGGCAACCGCATCGACCGTGCGCAGGCACGGCTGGACGACCTGCATCGGGAACAGCTGCTGCCACGCGACAACCGAATTTTTCCCGGCACCTACGCACCGGTGATGGTCAGCGAGAATGGCCGGCGCGTGATCAAGCCCATGCGCTATCAATGCCGGCTGCCGGACAAGCCCGCGCGCAACGATGTGCTCTACCCGGGCACCTACAATGCGCGGCGGGACAGCCTGGAAGGCTATTGGCGCGGGGCCTTCGGGCTGCGCCACGGCGTGGTGGTGGTACAGGCGTTCTACGAACACGTACCTCGCCACGCCATTGCCGGCCGTACCTTGCACAATGACGAGAAGGCACAGGACGCAGTGCTGGAATTCCGCCCCGACCCGCCGCGCGATCTGCTGCTGGCCTGCCTGTGGGCCGAGTGGGACGGTCCGGAAGGCCGCCTGCTGTCTTTCGCCACCATCACCGATGGACCGTCAATCGATGTCGCCGCTGCCGGCCATGACCGGGGTGTACTGCCGATCCGCGCCGAGCATCTGGACGCATGGCTCAACCCGGATCAGGACAACCTGGCTGCACAGTACGCCATCCTCGACGACCGCGAGGACATCCGTTACGTCTACGAGGAAGCCGCTTGAGCGGCTGGGTCAGGCGTTGGCGCTGGAACGCCCAACGGCGCGGACCAGGGCCTTGGAAAGTTCCGCCGACAGGTAGGGCTTGATCAGCAGCACGCCGGATTGCATCGCGACCGGCAGTTGTTCAGCGGCCATGCCGGTGGCGAGCACGAACGGCACGCCACGCGCAGCCAGTGCCGCAGCAACCGGTTCGCTGGTCTCGTTGTGGGCCAAGCGGTAATCCAGCAGGGCCACATCAGGGGCGGCCTCTTCCAGCAAGCGCAGCGCCTCGGCAACGGACGCGGCCAGGCCTACGACCAGAGCACCGGACTGCACCAGCTGCATCTGCAGCAGGGCTGCACTCATTTCATCGTTTTCGACTACCAGCACCCGCAGGTCCTGCAACGCTGACATAGCGCTATCGCTCCTGTGCCTGTTAAGCCTTCACAGTATAGCCAGCAGCCAGCCGTTACCGACAATTCAACGCCATTTCGGCCCCGTTCGCCCGCACCTCTATGAACGCCCGCCGGGCTCGGGTACACTAGCCCGCTGCTGCCGGTGTGGCGGAATGGTATACGCAGCTGACTCAAAATCAGCCGGGGGTGACCCCATGAAGGTTCGAGTCCTTTCACCGGCACCACGATCAAAGGCCAGGTCTACGACCTGGCCTTTGTCGTTTCCGGTCTTGCCCTGCCCGACCGACGCCGCCGACACTGGAGCGATGGCATCACACCCCACTCCAATCCTTCCCGCAGCGTTCCAGGCCCACCTGCGCCAACTGGTCCCGCAGGACGCCGTCGCCTGGTCGAACTACCTGTCGCTGCCGGGCGTGATCGAGCACACCAGCTGGGGCGATGTCTCTGTAGAGGCTCTGCAGCGGCAGATCGCCGACCATGCGCGCAGCACGCGATGCCGCCGCTGGGCGATCCTCGACAGCGACGACCAGCTGCTCGGCACCGTCGGCCTCAACGACATCGACATCGAGCACCACCGCGCCGAACTGGCCTACGACCTGTCCCCTGACCACCAGGGACGCGGGCTGGCGACCGGGGCGGCGCGCGCGGTCATCGCCTGGGCGCATACCGCACTGGGTTGCGTGCGCATCCAGGCCACCGTACTCGACAGCAACCTGCGATCCATTGCCGTGCTCGAACGCGCAGGCATGCAACGCGAGGGATTGCTGCGGTCCTATCGCCATGTCCGTGGGCAGCCGCGCGACTTCTGGATGTATGCGCACACTCACCCGCAGCTGCATGGCGGCCAGGGCGACGACCGCGCCGCCCCATAGGCCGCGCGGGTCTGCACGCTACACCACCCGCAGCGCCGGCGCATGCACGCCATGGCCATGCCCCGCCCCCGCGTGCACACGGAACCCTGCCACCGTCTGCAGCAGCTGAGAGGACTGCTCCTCCATGCTGCGCGCAGCCGCTGAGGCCTCTTCCACCAGCGCTGCATTCTGCTGCGTGCCCTGGTCGATCAGATCCACCGCGTGGTTCATCTGCTGGATGTCGTCGCTCTGCTGTTGCGCAGCGGCACTGATCTCGGTCATCAGGTCACTGACCCGGCGCACGTCGACCACGATCTCGTCCATGGTCCGCCCTGCACTCTCGACCTGCGCCGTTCCGGCGCCGACGTTGGCAACCGACGCATCGATCAACTGCTTGATCTCCTTCGCAGCACCCGCCGAGCGCTGCGAGAGCTCGCGGATCTCGGTGGCGACCACGGCGAAACCACGACCATGCTCACCGGCACGCGCCGCTTCCACGGCCGCGTTCAGCGCCAGTATATTGGTCTGGAACGCAATGCCGTCGATCACCCCGATGATGTCGACGATGCGACGCGACGAGGCATTGATCACCGCCATCGTCGAGACCACTTCATGCACCACCTGGCCACCGCGTGCGGCCACGTCGGCGGCGCCGCCGGCCAGTTGGCTGGCTTGGCGCGCGTTGGTGGCGGTGCGCTGCACGGTCTCGGCCAGCCCCTTCATCGACACCGCGGTTTCTTCCAGCGATGCCGCCTGCTGCTCGGTGCGCTGGGACAGGTCGTTGTTGCCTTCGGCGATTTCGCTCGCACCCACCGCAATGGTGTCCGCGGCGAACTTGATCTGGCCGATGATCCCGGCCATCGCTTCGACCAGCGCGTTGACGCCGCCGCACAGTTCGGCGATCGGGCCGCTCTTGTCGGCCATGGCGATGCTCCGGGTCAGGTCGCCTTCCTTTGCCGACGCCACCACCTCGCGCGTCTGCGCCACCGCGCGCTGCATGGCCTGGCTCTCATGCACCTGTGCGGTGATGTCGGTGGCGTACTTGACGACCTTGAACGGCCGTCCGCCGGCATCGAGGATCGGGTTGTAAGACGCCTGGATCCATACTTCGCGGCCACCTTTGCCCAGCCGCCGGTACTGGCCTGCGTCGTACTCGCCGGAGCCGAGCTTTTCCCAGAACCGGCGATACTCGACACTGGCCCGGTAGTCGGGCTCGACGAACAGCGAATGATGCTGGCCGCGCACTTCTTCCAACGTATAGCCGGTAGCAGCCAGGAAGTTCGCATTGGCCGCCAGGATGCGGCCATCCATGCTGAACTCGATCACCGCCTGCGATTTGTCGATGGCGGCCAGCTGTCCCGCCGACTCGGCCGCCTGCTGCTTCTGCGCCGTGATGTCGGTCGCGAACTTGACCACCTTGTAGGGCCGCCCGTGCTGGTCAAGCACCGGGTTGTAGGACGCCTGGATCCATATCTCACGCCCCCCCTTGCCGAAGCGCCGGTACTGCCCTGCATCGAATTCACCGCGGCCCAGCCGCGCCCAGAAGTCGCGGTATCCGCTACTGCGCGCGTGCTCGGGATCGACGAACAGGGAGTGATGCCGGCCCTGGATCTCATCCAGGCGATAGCCCACTGCCTGCAGGAAGTTGTCATTGGCCTGCAGGATGGTGCCGTCGAGGGCGAACTCGATGACCGCCTGCACCCGATGCAGTGCGGCAACCTGGGCCTCAAGCTCGACGTGCCGCCGATGCTGCTCGGCCACCTCCGTGGCGCGGCGCTGCCTGCCCAACACCCCCAGCAGCGCGCGCAGGGGAGACCAACGGGTGAGCACTTCGGCCGGCGCCTGAGCACCTTCCATGGAGCCTGAAATAAGCATCGTCTGATCCTCGGTGTCCGGGTAGCGGTTGCGACCCGCCGGGCGGGATGCCCGGCGGCAACTTCGATTGCCTGGGACTGCAGACGCCGGAAGGCGTCACTCGAGCGACTGGCAGAAACAGCAAGGCAGCTGCGATCGTCATCAAACAGCGGCGGAGCACACAGCACGGGCCGCCCATCGGAGGCAGCCTCGGGTCCGGCAGCGGGAGCCAGCAGCGGGCTCCAGAGAAGGTATCGGCGCGGCGGCCAACAACTTTAGGGAGCCAGTCCCCGGTCGGCAGCGCGCCGCAGAACCCAGCGCAGCAGCATCGTTGCCAGCACCGCCGGCAGGTAGCCCAGACTGCCGCAGACGACCAGCAGCGCAGGTTCCACCAGTGGCCCACCACCACCCAGGAACCAGTTGCGGGTGGCGAGGATATACAACGCGAACGGCACCAGCAGCAACGGTGCCAGCCGCAACAGCTGCCACCGCCATCTGCCCGGGCCGATCCAGCCAGCCAGTGCACCCAGCACGGCACCTGCGGCTACGATGGTGGCGATTTCATCCATGACGCGCTTCCGGAAGTCTTCCAGCCACCATTCTGGACCAGCGCCGACGGAAAGGGGATGCAGCAGGCGCGCAGAAGGTTGCAATGACCATCGGGACATCCTTTGCCGGCCCGCTGCCGGCAGCATGCGCCCACTTACTGGATTTTTGCTGGGAGGCAGCATGCTTCGACGCTTGAGCGCCATCATCATCCTCAGCCTGTGCAGTGCCGGCGCAGTGGCCAGCGACGCGGGGTTCCGTCCCAGCTTCCATCCCGACCAGCTGAAGGGACCACCCGCCGGTCGCCACAACGAAGTGCTGGTGCTTGGGACAGCACATCTGTCGGAACTGCCAAAGACCTTCGAGCCGGCCCTGCTGGAGCCCTTGCTGGAGCGTTTGGCACGTTGGCGCCCGCAGGCGATTGCCACCGAAAACCTGTCCGGCCTGCAGTGCGACTTCATGCGTCGCAATCCCAGCCGCTATGCCGAAAGCGTTGAAACCTACTGCTACGACACCGATGAGGCCCGCGTCGCCACCGGCCTCGACGTGCCCAGCGCCAACGCCGAGATGGGACGCCTGCTGTCGGCATGGCCGGCAAGCCCGACAGCAGCGCAGCGTCGGCACCTGGCCGCGGTGTTCCTGGCCGCTGGCGAGCGCGGATCGGCACAGGTGCAATGGCTGCGTCTGCCTGTGCAGGACCGGATCGCCGGCGACGGCCTGGATGCTGCGCTCGTCGGGATTCTCGACAAGAGCCTGACCCGCCGCAATGAAACCAACCTGGTGGCGGCAGTCCTCGCTGCCCGCCTGGGGCTGGAACGCCTGTGGGCAGTGGACGACCACACCGCCGATTCGCCCACCCCACCCGAGGACAAGAAGGCGGCACGCGAAGCGATGATGAAGGCCTGGGACAACCCGCACGCAAACGCACGGCGGGACGCCGACGAGCCGCTGTATGCCAACATCGGCAAGGTCGGTGGCGTACTGGACCTGTACCGCGCCTACAACCGCCCCGGCGTCGGCTTGCAGGCCTACCAGGCGGACTTCGGCGCCGCGCTGGTCGAGGCGTCCCCGCAGGGCTTTGGTCGCAACTATGTGGGCTACTGGGAAACCCGCAACCTGCGCATGGTCGCCAACATCCGCGAAGTGCTGGGCCAGCAGCCGGGAACACGCCTGCTGGCGATCGTTGGCGCTTCGCACAAAGGCTACTACGAGGCCTATCTCAACATGATGCACGATGTGCAGCTGGCGGATGCGGAAGAAGTGCTGCGCTGAGGCCGGCACCTCATCAGAGGAGCAACTACGCTACCGGCGTTGCTGCGCATCACCACGCCCGGCGCGCCAGATCGTCACGCTGGCAGCGACGATGCAGCCCAGCGTAACCAGCAGCATCACCGCCACGCCCCACTGCACCACGGGGACCAGCATCCGGGCCTGCTGATCGTTGCGCAGCTGCTCCAGCCGCAGCCAGCCGGAGAGAGCCAGGGACCAGCCGACAATGGCCGGCGCATAGGCACGGACTGCACTCAGGTTCCAGAACGTCATTTCGTTTGCCTGCGAAGGTGGGCGTGGGCGCAGTATTCGCCGCGCCCCTCTCACAGGTTGAGATCAGCCGTCGCCGAGGTCGCTGCCGTCCGCCGGCGAGCCGCTGGGCAGTTCACTGGTTTCGCCCTGCACCTGCACGTTGTTGCGGCCCATCGCCTTGGCCCGGTAGCACTGGGCATCGGCGGCCGCGACGGCCTGGTCCACGCTCATGCCGGCAGCAAGCGGCGCGATGCCGATGCTGGCGCCGATCCGCAGCTGATGCTGATCCCACGGAATGGACAGGCTGGACAGGGTATGCAGCAACTCACCGCCGATGCGCGCCGCGCGCCGTGGGCTGCACCCGGACAGGATCACCACGAATTCGTCACCGCCCAGCCGTGCAACCACATCCGAATCGCGCACACCGTGCCGCAACACGCTGGCCACGGCCCACAGCACTGCGTCGCCGGCCAAGTGCCCAAAGGTATCGTTGACTGGCTTGAACCGGTCCAGGTCGATATACATCAGCGAAGCCGCCTGGCCCGTCCGCTCGACCCGGGTGATCGCCTGCTGCAGATGCACTTCGAAGCCGCGGCGGTTACCCAGTTCGGTCAGCGGGTCCATCTCCGCCAGGTGTCTCGCCTCGCGTTCCCGTGCACGCTGCTGCGTATCATCGCGCAACACCCACACGGCGCCGCGCACCTGCCCTTCGTCGTCACGCAACCAGGCCCGGGTGAGATCCACGGGCACTGTCGCCGCCCCCATCCGCAGCAGCAGGTCGGCATGCAGGTCCACGGCATTGCTTTCCGGATCCAACAGTACGCTGACGTCGAGCTGCGATTGCGGTGCGTATTCGGTGGTCAACGACAGCACGTCCTGCACGAGATGCCCGGCCAGCGACAGTGCGCCATCGCCGGCGAGCATTCGCACGGCAGCCGCATTTGCATATTCGATGCGTCCATCCAAGGCAACACTGAGCACCAGGTCAGCGACGGCATCCAAGGTGATGCGGCTGCGCTGTTCGCTTTCGAACAGGCGCTGCTCGCTGCTGCGCTGGGCGCTGACATCCTGGATCTGCGACACGAAATGCAGCGGTTCGCCGCGCTCATTGCGTACCAGCGATACCGACAGCCGCGCCCATATGGTGTTGCCATCACGGCCCACGTAGCGCTTTTCAAGGTGATAGTGCGTGCGTCGCCCCGCCAGCAGATCCTGCACCAGGGCCAGGTCGGTCTGCAGATCGGCCGGATGGGTCAACCGCTGGAAATCGACCTGCAGCAGCTCCTCGCGCGGGTAGCCAAGAATGCGGCACAGCGCATCGTTGACATCCAGCCATCGCCCTTCCAGTGACACCAGTGCCATGCCCAGTGCCGCCGAGGTGAACGCACCGGCGAACTTGTCCGCCGCAAGACGTGCCTCGGCGCGGGCCTGCAGGATTTCAGTGATGTCGATGGCCATGCCGACATAGCCGATGCACTCACCATCGGCGCCATCCATGCGGCTGATCGACAGGCGCACCTGGCGACGCTGGCCATCCTTGCGCAGCAGCGTCCACTGCCGCGAATACGTCTGGCCGTCGGCGCGCGCACTGAGTGCCTCGAACACGCCGGGAACCTGTCCGTCAACGGTCGCCAGCGGTCGCAGCCACGCCTGCAGTTCAACCGGGTCGTGGAAGGCGTCCAGCCGGCGCCCACCCACTACTTCAGCAGCGGTGTAGCCGAGCAGCCGCTGCGCACCCGTGTTGAACAGGGTGATGGTGCCGTCGGTGTCGGTGGCGATCACCGCCACTTCGTCGGAGGCATCCACCACTGCCTGCAGGCGCTGGCGCATTTCGGCCGCATCCTGGCGCGCGCGCTGCAGTTCGGTGACGTCGGCATGGGCGCCTGCCATCCACAGCGGCCTGCCCTGCCCGTCCCACTCGAACACCCGTCCGCGGTCGTGGATCCAGATCCATTCGCCATTCCGGTGGCGCATCCGCAACAGACAGACATAGTGGTCGGTGCGGCCATCGAAGTGGTCCTGCAGAGCTGCATCGGACAGCGCCAGATCATCTGGATGGACCAGCGCGATGAAGGTCTTCTGGCAGATCGGCTCCAGCTCGTCCAACCGGTAGCCGACGATCTCGGCCCAGCGTTCGTTGACCCGCATCTGCCCGCTCTGGACGTTCCATTCCCAGGTGCCGGCCGCAGTGCCCTCGATGATCATCGCCAGGCGACGGCGCTCTTCGGCCAGTTCCTGCAGCCGGCGCTCCAGCAGTGCGTTGCCGCTGTTGCCCTGATCGGCCATCAGCCGCCTCCCCTGCAGACGCAGCTGCCCGCAGGCCGTGGCGAGGCGCCACAGCGGTCACGGAACAAGGCGGATGGTGCTGACGGCATGGCCTCCCCAGCGACAGCAGGGGCCCAGGCGCCCCTTCCGGCGCAAGTGTGCGCATTGCCGGGGAACATCGACAAGTCCCCCGCCCGGATCGCGCCGGGAGGGGGACGGCGGACTCAACTGCGCTTGGCCCGGGCGAACGCCTCGGCCAGGGCATTGTTGGCCGGCGGCGCGGCCGGTGCCGGGCGTCCGCCGGTGCCCGGGTTGCGCCCCTGGCCACGTCCCTGCCCTGGGTTGCCGGCGTCGCGGCGCGGCGCCTGCCCCTGGCTGCGTTCGTCGCGGCTGCCCGGGCGGCTGGTGGCCTGGCCAGGCGTGTCATCCAGGCGACGGGTCAGGGCGATGCGCTTGCGCGGCACATCCACCTCCAGCACTTTCACCTTGACGATGTCGCCGGCCTTGACCACGTCGCGCGGATCTTTCACGTAGGTATCGGACAGCGCCGAGATGTGGATCAGGCCGTCCTGGTGCACGCCGATGTCAACGAACGCACCGAACGCGGCCACGTTGCTGACCACACCCTCCAGCACCATGCCCTCGCGCAGGTCCTTGATGTCCTCGACGCCTTCGGCGAAACGGGCCGCCTTGAACTCCGGGCGCGGATCACGGCCGGGCTTTTCCAGTTCCTTGAGGATGTCGCGCACGGTCGGCACACCGAACGTTTCGTCGGTGAACTGCTCGGCCTTCAACCCACGCAGGAAACTGCCATCGCCGATCAGCGCCTTGATCGGGCGCGCAGTGCTGGCCACGATGCGCTCGACCACCGGATAGGCTTCCGGATGCACCGACGATGCATCCAGCGGCTGATCACCATCGGCGATACGCAGGAAGCCCGCACATTGCTCGAAGGTCTTCTCGCCCAACCGCGACACCTTCAACAGGTCCTTGCGACGCTTGAACGGACCGTTGTCATCGCGGTGGCGCACGATGTTCTCGGCCACCGTCGACGACAGGCCCGACACGCGCGACAACAATGCAGCCGACGCCGTGTTGACGTACACGCCAACAGCGTTCACGCAGTCCTCCACGCGCGCATCCAGCGCACGCGCCAGGCGGTACTGATCCACGTCGTGCTGGTACTGCCCGACACCGATCGCCTTCGGCTCGATCTTCACCAGCTCGGCCAGCGGATCCTGCAGGCGGCGCGCGATCGATACCGCGCCACGGATCGACACGTCCAGATCGGGGAACTCTTTGGCCGCCGTTTCCGACGCCGAATACACCGAAGCCCCGGCTTCGCTGACCACGATTTTCTGCGGTGCGTTGTCGCCCAGCGCCTTGATGGCTTCACCGGCCAGCTTGTCGGTCTCGCGGCTGGCAGTGCCGTTGCCGATCGCGATCAGCTGTACGTTGTGCTTGGTGCACAGCTGCTTGATCGTCTGCAGCGACTGCTCCCACTGCCGGCGGGGTTCGTGCGGGTAGATGGTATCGGTGGCGACCAGCTTGCCGGTGGCGTCGACCACGGCGATCTTGCAGCCGGTGCGGATGCCCGGGTCCAGGCCCAGCACGCTTTTCGGGCCAGCCGGCGCGGCCAGCAGCAGATCCTTGAGGTTGTCGCCGAACACCGCGATGGCTTCGGCCTCGGCCTTCTCGCGGGCCTGGTTGAACAGGTCCAGCAGCAGGTGCATGTGCAGCTTCGCTCGCCAGGTCAGGCGGCAGGCATCCAGCAGCCAGCGATCACCGGGACGCCCCGCATCGCGAATGCCGGCGTTGTGCGCCACGCGCCCTTCAGCGTACTGATGCCCCGCCTCGGCATCCTTGCCCGGGTCCAGTTCCAGGAACAGGATCTCCTCGCGGCGCGCACGGAACAACGCCAGCAACCGGTGCGAGGGGATCTTCGCCAGCGACTCGGCGTGTTCGAAGTAATCACGGTACTTGGCGCCCTCGGTTTCCTTGCCCTCGGCAACGCGGGCGCGGATCACGCCCTGCTCGCTCAACCAGCTGCGCAGTTCACCCACCAGCGTGGCGTCCTCGCCCCAGCGCTCCATCAGGATCGCGCGGGCACCTTCCAGCGCGGCCTTGGTATCGGCCACGCCCTTGTCGGCATCCACGAACGTGGCAGCAAAGACCTGCGGATCCCGTGTCGGATCGCCCAGCAGGCCGTCGGCCAACGGCTCCAGCCCGGCTTCGCGGGCGATCTGCGCGCGGGTGCGGCGCTTGGGCTTGTACGGCAGGTACAGGTCTTCCAGCCGGCTCTTGGTGTCGGCGGCGAGGATCTCGTTGCGCAGCTCATCGCTGAGCTTGCCCTGTTCGCCGATGCTGGCCAGCACCGCCGCACGGCGGTCTTCCAGTTCGCGCAGGTAGGTCAGGCGGGTTTCCAGGTTGCGCAGCTGGGTATCGTCCAGGCCGCCGGTGACCTCCTTGCGGTAGCGGGCGATGAACGGAACGCTGGCGCCTTCATCGAGCAAGCCGACGGCGGCGCTGACCTGGGCGGTCTGGGCACCGATTTCATCGGCGATGGTCTGGGCGATCTGCTGGGCGAGCTGGCGCTGGGCGTGCTTGGCGTCGTGCATTGTTTCCGGCCTGGGCCGCATTGCGGGAAAGGCCCATTCTTGCAATGCGCGGGCGGCAGGGACAAGGCGTTGACAGAACGGCGGTTCAGGCGGCGGGTCCAGATCGGACGCCGGCATCCTGGCAAGTGGGGCTCGGACTGGCCCCGGGGCTGGGATGCCGGCGCGGACGCGCGATGGTGGAGCGCGTCCTGCCGCGTAGTGCGAAGGTCAGCGGTAGTGGCGGGCGGCACGCTGCATGACGATGTCGTCACGCAGGCTCTCAAGCGCCATCAGGCGGACCTTGCCGACACCCTGCAGTTCCATGAACCGCTCCGTGTAGAACTCCGGCCCCAGCGCGGTATCGGCGCGGGATTTGCTGAAGCCGTAGGGCACCACGCCCTTCTCGCCATCCTTGCTACCACCGACATAAAGAACGATTGCCATGTGATGTCTTCCTCCAAATTGCTACTGCGTACTGCACACGATGAGCGGTACTTGCGAGCCCATCGGGGTAGAGCTTACCGCGACCAAGCTGACTGGAACGTCACGAAGACTAATGACGATCGGTTGCATGCAGATGACTGCGGGATCGCAGCAGAATGCTTACGTATCTTTAACTTCCGGCTAACGAATAGAGGGTTTCCAGCCAACGGCGCAGCCCCTCGTGGGTGGTCGCGAAATGCGGTTCATGTGATTGGGCCGGGCAGGATG